>JBAYGB010000024.1:0-9656 GCA_041666885.1 Patescibacteria group bacterium
ATACCGATGGCGATTTATTAACCGATTTGGAAGAGACGGCCGTTTTCGCGACCGACATTAACAAAAATGATACGGATGGCGACGGTTTTAGCGACGGCGCGGAAGTACTGAATTTGTATAACCCGGCCGGCGCAGGTAAACTGGCGGACAGCGGTTTGACTTCCATATATCAAAACAGCAAATACGGTTACTCCGTTTTTTATCCCAAATCATTTCGGTTGGAAGATCAATTGGGAGGCGATAACGTATTCTTCTTTTCCGGCGTTGACGGTTCAATTCAAATTTTGGCGCAGGACAATACGGATAAAAAAAATATAAAATCTTGGTACGCGGCGTTAGTCGGTTCCACCGCGGATGAGGTGCAGGCGGAAGTTCAAATCGCTAAAAACGGCAATGAATATATTTTTAGTCCGGACGGTTTAACAATTTATCTTGCTCCCGTCGGCAGCAATAAAGTTTTTGTTTTAACTTATAGCCCGGAAGAGAGCGGCTCTATTCAGTTTAAAGCGGTTTTAGGAATGATGATTAACAGTTTTCAATTAAAATAATTTACTCCTACGAATTACGAATTGATACGAATTTACGAATAGAGCTCGGCTAAAAATAAAAAGACAATTCGTATATTCGTACTGATTTGTAATTCGTAGACTATGCGTTTAGAGATCAATAATACCACCAAAAATAAAATCAATACCAAAATTTTGCACAAGGGAATAACGGCTTTTAATAAAAAAATGAAAGCGGGCGATAAAGCGGTTTCGGTAGCGTTTGTCAGCGAAGCGAAAATAAAAGAATTAAATAAACACTATCGCGGAGTCAATAAAGTGACGGATATTTTATCGTTTACCCCCACACCATTAATTTCAAAGCATTATATAGCGGAGAAAAAGAAATCGGTTGGAAAAGGAAAATTTAAAAATAAAAAATATGAATCTATGGTGTGCGGGTGTACTGGTGATAAAGATAATTTTGGCGAATTGATTATTTGTTACCCGCAAATTAAGCGTCAGGCAAAAGAGGAACGCCATTCGGTAGATTACGAATTACTTTTTATTTTTATCCATGGTTTATTGCATTTAGCCGATTATGATGACGAAACGGACAAGGGTAGGGAAGAGATGATTGCTTTGGGCGAAAAACTATGTAAATTTAATAATTACTAATTGTTTGTCATTCCCGCGAAAGCGGGAATCTAAGAATAGAAAAACTTGTCTGTCAGCAGACAGAGATTCCCGCTTTCGCGGGAATGACAGTGACATTTAACTATTAACAAAAACTCCCATGCGAGAAGATCTAATTGTCGGTTTAGATATCGGCTCAACCAATATTCGGCTGGTAGCCGGTCAGCGCAAAGGTGACGAACTGCAAATTATCGGCGCGATTTCTTCGCCGGCGGAAGGCATTAGTCGCGGTGTTATTACCAGTATTGAAGATGCCACCACTTCCATTTCCCGTTGTTTGGAAAAAGCGGAACGTTTAGTCGGTCTGCCCGTTGTGAGCGCTTGGGTCGGAATTTCCGGCGCGCACATCAAGTCCGAAAAAAGCCGCGGCGTCGTCGCGGTCGCCCGCAGCGACGGTGAAGTTACCGAAGACGATGTGGCGCGCACGATTGAAGCGGCGCGCGCGCTTGCGGTGCCGCCGAACTATGAAATTTTGCATGTTATTCCGACTAAATACAGCGTGGATAACCAAACCGATATCAAAGACCCGATCGGCATGATCGGCGTGCGCTTGGAAGCGGAGACTTTAATCATTCAAGGCTTAACGGCGCAGATTAAAAATTTTACCAAAGCCATTTATCGCACGGAGTTAAATATTGAAGATTTGGTATTAGCTTCTCTCGCGGCGGCGGAAGCCGTTTTAACCGATAAACAAAAAGAATTGGGAGCAGTACTCATAAATATCGGCGCAAGCACGACGAGCATTGCCGTTTTTGAAGAAGGAGAGCTGTTGCACACGGCGGTTTTACCTGTCGGCTCCGAACATATTACCGCCGATATCGCGATCGGCTTGCGTTGCCCGATAAATTTAGCCGAGCGGATAAAGATTGAACACGGAACGGCAGCCGCCAAAGATTTAACCAAAAAAGATGAAGTGGATATTTCCGCTTTGGTTAAAGAAGAAGAGTTAGGCGATGACCAGGAAGTGATTTCCAAAAAATACGTCGCTGAAATTATTGAGGCGCGGGCGGAAGAGATAATGGAAAAAGTTGACGCGGAATTGAAAAAAATTGAACGCAGCGGCATGTTGCCGGCGGGAGCGTTTTTGATCGGCGGTGGCGCGAAATTGCCGGGAATGGCGGAAGTCGCCAAAAGAAAATTGCGCATCCCCGCGAGCTTAGGCTCTAACCGCAGCTTGGCGAGTACGATTGATAAAGTTAACGATCCGGTTTTTTTGACCGCCTTGGGGTTGGTCATTTGGGGTGATAAAGCGGCCGGAAGTCAAAAGCGCCGTTGGGGAAATTTGGGGGGCGGGAAAATGATCGGCAATACTTTTAATATGATTGGCGGCTGGCTGAAGAAATTAAAGCCATAAGTAAATCTTTTTGCGAGTAAAAAGCATTAAGAAGTAATCAGGTATTGAAATATACTTACACTATATAAATTTTCAAATTGTTATATATTACCTCCCCTTGCGCCTACCGGCTCGCCTCGTTGAAGCTCCGGCGAAGCGGGCAGGCAGGCTTAGTAAGGAGGGGAATAATGCCGTATTTATTTCTCCCCTTTATAAGGGGAGATGCCCGAAGGGCAGAGGGGTTAACAATGCAGCAATTTGACAATGTAACAATAGTTTTTTGCCTATTGCCTAAAAAATATTTTTGCGATAAGATACAATTACTAGACAGACAAGGAGTTGATAATTTATTTCCTCTTAATATCTAAAAGCGGGGAATAAAAACCATATTTTATGGCTCAAATTAAACCAGAAATTGAGACTTTTGCCAAGATAAAAGTGATCGGCGCCGGCGGCGGCGGCGGAGCGGCGATTAATCGGATGATTGAAGCCGGTATTCGGGATGTGGAATTTATTGCCGTCAACACCGACATGCAGGCGTTGCAACACAACAAAGCGCCGCAAAAGATGCATATCGGCCGGACGGTTACCAAAGGTTTGGGCGCCGGCATGGATCCGGAATTGGGGAAAATGGCGGCCGAAGAATCGCAAAATGAATTGCGCGACGTTTTAAAAGGAGCGGATATGGTTTTTGTAACTTGCGGCTTGGGCGGCGGCACCGGCAGCGGATCTTCACCGGTAATCGCCGAACTCGCGCGAGACACCGGCGCTTTAACAATCGCCATTATCACCAAACCGTTTTCTTTTGAAGGAGCGCAAAGAAGAAACATTGCCGAACGCGCGCTGGCGGAATTAACGGATAAAGTTGACGCGGTGATTACTATCCCTAACGATAAATTATTACAAGTGATTGATAAAAAAACATCGCTTTTGGACGCTTTCCGCATAGCGGATGAAATTTTGCGTCAGGGTGTGCAAGGGATTTCGGAAATTATTACCGTTCCCGGGTTGATCAACGTTGATTTTGCCGATGTCCGTAGTATCATGAGCAACGCCGGTTCGGCGTTGATGGGTATTGGTCAAGCGACGGGCGAAAACAAAGCGATTGAAGCGGCCAAAATGGCGATTAACAGTCCGCTGTTAGAAATGTCCATTGAAGGCGCGCGCGGTGTTTTATTTACCATTGTCGGCGGCAAGGACTTATCCATGCATGAAGTAAACGAAGCGGCTAAAGTCATTACTTCGTCTACCGATGAAGACGCGCGGATTATTTTCGGCGCGGTGATTGATGAACGGCTGAAAGATGAAATAAAGATTACGGTAATCGCCACCGGTTTTGAATCTCAAAATCAAAACCGTAAAACGGCATCTTCGTCCATGGATTTACCCAAAGAAAACAATTCTTACGCTCCCTCCGGTTTTTTAAAGAGCAAAGCGGAAGAGAGAAACAATGATGATCACTTATCACAAATGGCGAAGAAAAATCGGATTTCTCCACTCAAAGCGGCGCAAGCCGAACCAGCAAGGAATAAAGAAATGAATGAAGAAGATGACGAGGAATTGGGAATCCCGGCGTTTATCCGGAAGAAGATGATGTAGGTTCAACTAGTTTTAGCGGGCTTAATAAGATGGTGGACCATTAATGCAAATAATTTTTACAGATTTATATCACCTCAGATGAATGCCCGTCTCGCCGGAGCAAAGCCGAGGCGGACGAATGCCGCAAATAAATTGGATGCGGCACATGCGAATGTAAAATAATTAAAGTTGCGGCTCAAATAGCCGTAATTTTTTTATTTTTCCACATATCCACAGGGCAAATTAAAAATTATTTTTTAAAGATGGTTGTGCATAAATACGCTTCGGCTACCATTAGCTAAATACCAATATATTGACTGTCAATACTTATGTGGTACACTATATATAGTATTATTTAGTTAATCGGTTAATCAGTTAAATAGTTAATTAGTTTGTATAAAATATAGTTGGAAGTTGGCAAAAACTAAATAACTGCTCAACTAAGCAACTAATTAACCAAGTAACTTGCCTATGCGTTGTCCCGCCTGTAACGTTAGTGATACCAAAGTACTTGATTCTCGCGTCGCCTCCGACGGCTTTTCCATTCGGCGACGGCGAGAGTGCTTAAAATGCGGTTTTCGTTTTTCTACTTATGAGGAGGTGGAAATTTTGGATTTGGCGATTGTGAAGCGTGACGGGCGCAAAGAATCATACAGCCGCGACAAATTGGTAAGCGGCTTAAAAAAAGCGCTGGAGAAACGGCCGATTACCGACGAGAATTTTAAAAAATTAGTCAGCCGCATTGAGCGTGATTTGCAGCTGCTGCGCAAAAGCGAAATTACGAGCCAGCAAATCGGGCAGGCGGTAATGAAAGAATTGCGCAAAACCGACCAAGTGGCCTATATCCGCTACGCCTCGGTTTACGAATCGTTTAAAGACGCTCAGACTTTTCACCGGGAATTAAATAAGCTTTTAAAGGAAAATAAAATTAAAAAAACAAAAAGGTAAGTTAGTTTTCTGTCATTCCCGCGCAGGCGGGAATCTAAGACATAAAAAAACAATAATTAAGATAAATTTTAGATCCCCGCTTTCGCGGGGATGACAAAGTTTAAAGTATTTTTAACTTTTAACTTTCCAAACCCATGCTGTCCAAAACTCAAATTTCTCAAATTTTAAAACGTTCCGGTGAAATCGCGCCGTTTGATAAAAATAAAATTATCAAAGCGATTATTAAGGCCGCTCAATCGGTGGAAGAGTACGACGAAAATTTAGCCAACAAAATGGCCGATGAGGTTATAGAAACGGTAAACAAAAAATTTCATGAACGCTCCATTCCGGCAGTGGAAGAAATTCAGGATATTGTGGAAGAAGTATTAATCGGCAACCGGCAGATTAAAACCGCCAAAGCTTATATTCTTTATCGCGACCAACACGCGAGATTGCGGGAAATAAACGAGATGGTTAATTCCAGCGAACTGATGGAAAATTATATTAAACAAGTTGATTGGCGGGTAAAGGAAAATTCCAACATGAGTTATTCCTTGCAGGGGTTGAATAATCATATCGCGTCCAACATTTCTTCCCGTTATTGGATGAATAAAGTTTATAGCGCGCCGATTCGCGAGGCTTATAAAAACGGCGACATGCATATCCATGATTTGCAGTTATTATCCGCTTACTGCGCCGGTTGGGAATTGAAGGATTTGTTAATTTCCGGTTTTGGCGGCGTATCGGGAAAAGTTGAATCCCGCCCGCCCAAACATTTTCGGACGGCCTTGGGTCAAATCGTCAATTTTTTTTATACCTTGCAGGGGGAAGTAGCCGGCGCTGAAGCGTTTGCCAATTTTGATACTTATCTCGCGCCTTTTATTCGCTACGATAATTTAAATTATCAGGAAGTAAAACAGGGTTTGCAGGAATTTTTATTCAATATGAACGTGCCGACACGCGTCGGTTTTCAAACCCCGTTTACCAATTTAACTTTGGATTTGTCGCCCTCGGAAACTATCGGCAATGAATCAGTGATTATCGGTGGCCAAATCATGCCGGAAAAATACAAAGATTTTCAGGCGGAAATGGACATGATTAATATCGCGTTCGCGGAGGTGATGATGGAAGGGGATGCTAAGGGCCGAGTGTTCACTTTTCCCATTCCCACTTATAACATTACGCGCGACTTTCATTGGGACTCGCCGGTAGCGGATAAAATTTTTGAAATGACAGCTAAATACGGCATTCCTTATTTCTCAAATTTCATCAATAGCGACATGCATCCGGACGATGCCCGTTCCATGTGCTGCCGCTTGCGCCTGGATAATCGCGAGCTGCGCAAACGCGGCGGCGGTTTGTTCAGCGCGAATCCGTTGACCGGTTCTATCGGCGTGGTAACGGTTAATTTGCCGCGAATCGGCTATTTAGCCAAGAGTAAAGACGAATTTTTTAAGCGGCTGGCACAGGTGATGGATTTGGCTAAAGAAAGTTTGGAAACTAAACGGCAAGTACTGGAAGATTTAACCGATGGCGGGCTGTATCCTTACGCCAAACATTATTTGCGCAATATTAAAACGCGCTTCGGTCATTACTGGCAGAATCATTTTTCAACGATTGGCATTATCGGCATGAACGAAGCTTTGCTTAATTTTTCCGAAACGCGAGATAACATTGTTTCGCCCGCCGGCCATGATTTTGCCAAAGAAATTTTAACTTTTATGCGCGAGCGGCTGATGGATTACCAAAACGAAACCAATAATTTATATAATTTGGAAGCGACTCCCGGGGAAGGAACTTCACGAAGTTTGGCGGGAAAAGACAAAGATAAATATCCCGGCATTATCGCCGCAAACGAAGAAAATATCAAACGCAATCCCGCTTTAGCTCCTTATTATACCAACTCAACGCAACTGCCGGTAAGTTTTACCGATGATATTTTTGAAGCGTTGGATTTACAGGATGATTTGCAGACCAAATACACGGGCGGAACGGTGTTGCACGGTTTTATGGGCGAGAGTCTGCCTTCAGCCAAAGCGGTCGGCAAATTGGTAAAACGAATCGCGGAAAATTATCATCTGCCGTACTTTACGATCACGCCGACATTCAGCATCTGTCCTAAACACGGGTATTTGGCGGGTGAACATTTTTACTGCCCGAAATGTGATGAAGAGGTTGGCTATGTTGAAAATAAAAAAGACGCACCGGTGGAAATTATGGAAATTAAAAAGGAAATTGAGGTAGTATAGAAAAATTTTTTTCAGCTGTCATTCCCGCGAAGGCGGGAATCTAAGAATAGTAAGACCTGTCTGCCGAAGGGATTCCCGCCTTCGCGGGAATGACAAAACAAATAAAATTTATTATTTTATAAAATAGGAGGCAATATGAGTCCAATTCAAATCAAACGCCAAGAGTGCGAAGTTTATTCCCGAGTAGTCGGATATTTACGTCCGGTCAAGCAATGGAACGACGCCAAACAAGCGGAATTTTCCGATAGAAAGACATATGACAAAATATTATCCGAACGTTAATTTTTTCAGCTGTCATTCCCGCGAAGGCGGGAATCTAATGACAAAATTTATATGACCATCGGCGGCCTGCAGAAGCTTACGCTGATAGATTATCCTGAGCATCTGGCGGCTATCATTTTTACGCAAGGATGCAATTTCCGCTGCCACTTCTGCTATAATCCCAAACTTGTCGTGCCCCAGCTTGTCGTGCCCTCAGGCACGCAGTCACCAGGCCATTCTTTAATAAACGAGGATGGCCTTTTTGGATTTTTAAGCGAGCGGCAAAAAAAATTGGACGCGGTTGTTATCACCGGCGGCGAGCCGACTTTGCATTCCGATTTGCCTGAATTTATAAAAAAAATAAAAAGACTGGGATATTTGGTAAAACTCGATACGAACGGCACCAATCCGGAAATGCTGAAAAATTTGTTAAACGCGCAGCTGATTGATTATTTGGCGATGGATTTAAAAGCGCCGCTGACAAAATATAATTTGGTGACCGGTGTCAAGGCGCCATTGAATAACATTGCCAAAAGCATTAAAATAATAATATCAAGCGGCCTGCCTTATGAATTTCGGACAACGATTGTGCCTGAGTTTCATCAAATTGAAGATCTGGAAAAAATGGGCGAAATGATAAAAGGCGCCGCTAAATGGTATCTGCAAAAATTTCAATCTGGCGCCGATTTGGTTGATGAAAAATTTAAAGGCAAAAAATCGTATAAAGATAAGGAGATGGATGATTTGCGGAAAATTGCTTTGAAATATGTTAAATTGTGCGGGGTAAGATAGCTAAATAATAAAAATATTTGATATTAGATATTATAGTATTAATAGAATCTTTAAGATGGATGTGTTCAATATCTAATATCCAATATCAAATATCTCTTTTAAATTTATGTATAATCAAAGTGAAGTTAATCCAATTGGAGGAACTGAGTCAATTGAAGAATTAGTCAAACAAAATTTAGAATTGACACAGGATTTGCAAAAGCAAATGGAAAAAATACGCCGTTATTTTTTTTGGCAAAGGATGGTAAGTATTTTTTATTTGATTATTGTCATCGGGCCGATAATTTTGGGTTTGATTTATCTGCCGCCGTTGTTAAAAGATGTAATCGCGCCTTATCAAGAAGCTTTGGGAGGAACAAGTTCGGCGAACAGTTTAAATGTAAATTCAATTTTAAATGAACTTAAAAAATAAAGTTTTCAGTATAAAATTGTCACATTGTTAACCCCTCCGTCCCGAGCAACTCGGGGCACCTCCCGGCATAACCCCTCTGGCGCAGCGCCACCTCCCCTTATGAAGGGGAGGAATAATGCAGAGAGAAAATAATGTTGACTCGGTATTTATTCTCCCCCTTTATAAGGGGGAGTGTCCGACGTCTCGGCGGACGAGGGGGTAGTTTGTCGCCGCAGAATTCACCCCCTCTAACTCCCCTTAGTAAGGGGGAGAATAGATGCCGAGGTCGTCATCTCGGCGGACGAGGGGGTCGGGAACGCCGAAGGCAAAGGGGTTAGGGGAGGTAGTATTTAACAATTTAATTTTAATCATATGCCAAAAGAAAACAAAAATCTCATCGTAACCATTGTGGTTAGTTCAATTATAATCTCCTCCGTTTTCGGAGCGGGCGCCGGATTTTTAGTTACGAGCGGCGGTTTTTCAACCATACCGCAAGTGCAAAGTTTATTGCGCAAATTTTTCCCCAACAGTAATTTTAACAACGGCGGCATAGAACAACGCACCGTGCAGGTTCAGGAAGAATCGGCGGTAACAAGCGCGGTAGAAAAAGTCAGCCCGGCGGTCGTTAGTATTATTGTAACCAAAGATTTGCCGAAACTAGAACAATATTATTACAATCCGTTTGGCAACGATCCATTTTTTGATCAATTTTTTGGAGGCAATGATAGTCAGTTTTTAGTTCCGGGAACAAGACAAAATGGGACGGAGAAACAAGAGGTCGGCGGCGGCACCGGTTTTGTAATTTCCGCGGACGGCATGATTGTCACGAATAAACATGTTGTTACTGATGAACAGGCGGAATATACGGTTTTGATGAATGATGAAAAAAAATATCCGGCGAAAGTTTTAGCGCGCGATCCGATTAGCGATTTGGCGATTTTAAA
>JBAYGB010000025.1:0-9253 GCA_041666885.1 Patescibacteria group bacterium
GGAATCTCATGTTTAGCTAAACTATTTTTAGATTCCCGCCTGCGCGAGAATGACATAAGTATTATTAAACTTTATAACTTTAAACTGATAACTGATTATGCCTACTGACATTAATTTTTTGCCCAAAGAAGATCAGCCCAAAAGAAAACCGGCGGCCTTGCTGGAACCGCGGCCGGTTATGTTTTCTAATCCGTCAGCTGTCAAAGAAAAAAAAATCAACCAATCCGATTCAGCCGCCAAAATTAAAAAAATGTTCAGTCGATTTTTTAAACCAAAAACAACTAGACCAAACGAATCAACCGCAATTGCCAAAGATCAAATTTCCTTATCATTCGACGGCGGAACCAATATCAAGGAAGATAGAGATAATTTATTGCGGCAGCTAAAAAATAAAAATTTTAATCAGGAAAAAATATCACCGGCGGCAACAATAGAACCGAAAATAGAATTAAAAGAAGAATTAAAACAGGTTGAAAATAAAAAAGAAGCCGGTGTTAGTTTTGCCGGTAAAAACTCAAACAGCGAACCAATGATTAAAAAAAATAAACGGCCGCGATTTGATCTTGGCGCTTGGTTAAAAGCCGTCATTAAAAAATACCAAGAAAACCGAGCCAAGCGGCAAAGCGTAAAATCGGAACAGGCGAAACTTAAAGCGGTTAAAATCAAACCGGAAACAAAACCATTGATTATGCCCGAGCCGATAAAAAGCGAGCCGGAATTTTTTAACAAAAAATCGGAAACAATGGAAGCGAAAAACAGCGTCGCGGCGCCGACTTTAACCGCGGGGCAGGATATTTTAAGAACGAATCTGATAAGCGATCAAGATTTGGTTTTTTTTAATTGGCCGAAAGCGATCAAGATAAACATAGTCAGTATTGTCGCCAGTTTGCTGATAATCGGCGCGAGTTTTATCGGCGTGATTTTATTAGGGCGGCAGGCCGCTTCGCCGTCGGATTTGGATGCCAAACTGGCGGTTAAAGACCAGGAGCAAAAATCGCTGGAAAGCGAATTGGAAAAACTAAGCGGTTTAAGAGCGAAAACAGCGGAGATAAAAAATATTTTAAGTAAGCATATTTATTGGACCAATTTTTTTAACTTGATGGAAAAAAATACTTTAACCGGAATCTATTATGATGATTTTGAAGGCGATATTTCCGGCCAATATCTTTTGCCCGCGGTCGCGTCCGATTTCAAAATTTTAAATGCGCAAATAAAAACCTGGCAGGGAGAAAAAAATTATGTCATCTCGGCGGTCGCTCCCAAAGTGGAGGCGAAAAAAAGCTCGGGCGGCAAAGAAGGCGCCGAGCAGGATGTTTTAGCGTTTGAAATAAATTTAGCCGTTAAACCTGATATTTTTTATCAGCCGTAATTTATGGACAGTAAAGATAAACAACCGTTTTTGAGCGGCGCCGCCAAACAAACGGATAATCAGCCGCAGCCGATATTGCTTTGGCTGCAGCGATATTTTTATTATTTGATAATTTTGCAAATAGTCATAATTTTAATTTTAGGGTATTGGCTGGTATTAAGGCCAAAGATTAATACTGTATTCAAAAGCGAGGCGCAGGTAACACTTGCGGAACAAGCGGCGCAAGTTAAATTGGCGAATTATGAGCAAAAAATAAAAGAGCTGCGGACGATTAAAGACAGTTATGATAATTTAAGCGCTCAAGATAAAGAAAAAATAGCGGCGGCTTTGCCGAGCCAGCCCGAAGAAAGAGAATTAATGGCGCAGATAAATAAAATCGTGGTCGCCAACGGATTGATATTAAAATCGTTGAACTTGGAAGAAAACAAAGGGGAAAGCGCGGCGGCGTTGGCCGGCGGCGTTCCGATAATCGGCGAACCGGAACCAAAGACATCCGCCAAATTTAAAAAAACAGCGATTAATTTTGAAGCGCGCGGCGCGACTTATTCGGCGTTAAAAAGTTTGCTGTCCGGGTTGGAAAACAACTGGCGCTTAATTGACGTGCAGTCCGTCAAATACAATCCGCAAGACGAAACCGTAGCGGTGGAATTGGTCGCTTATTATTTGCCGAATTAAAAAATATGTTAGCCCCCAAAAAACCTTCAGCTAAAAAAATGAAATTATATCTCGCCGCGCTGGCGGTAATATTTATCGGTCTGGCGTTTATTTTGTTTAAAAATTTATTTACCGCTTCGCAACCCGGCCTGACTTTGCCCGCGGAAACGAATACTTCGTTGGCACCGGCGGCGGATAATGTTTTGGATAACGAACTGGATTTTATTTCTACCGGCAAATGGCAGAATTTACGCAGTAATGTTGAAACAACTGACCTGCCGGTAACGGGCAACAATAATCCTTTCGCTGCGAAAAAATAGTTTTAATCATATGGCCAATAATTCAAGAAAAGATATTTTGGATACCTTGCGGGAAAATAATGTTATCAGCGATGAACAGCGGGAAGAGGTAAAACGGCTGGCGCAGGAAAACGGCGCGGCGGCGGAAGATATTTTAATCAGCAAAAAAATTATTGACTCGGAAAAGTTAGCCGCGGCCAAAGCGAAAATCTGGGGTTTGGAATATGTTAATTTATTGGAAAAAACCATTGCCAAGGAAGTTTTAAATATTATTTCTCCGGAAGTGGCGGAAAACTACAAAGTGATTTGTTTTAACAAAGAGAATAATGTGATTGATGTCGGTGTTTTGGATTACGGCAATTTAAAAGCGATTGAGGCGGTAAATTTTTTGGCGACCGAAGAAGGCTTGCAAGTCAGATATTATTTAATTTCGCCGGATAGCTTTAAAAAAGCGATTGATTTGTATCAAAGCATTTCGGAAGAAGTGGAGGTCGCTTTGAAAGCGCGCGCGGAAGAAGCGGCGGTTAAAGAAAAAACCGGAACCAAAGAAGAAAAAACGGACGAAATAACCAAAGCCGCGCCGATTTCCAAAATCGTCTCGGTAATCTTAAAACACGCGGTGGAAGGCAAAGCGTCCGACATTCATATTGAGCCGTATAAAAACGAAAGCCGGGTTCGCTACCGTATTGACGGCATTCTGCATACCTCGTTGATTTTGCCGCTAAGCGCGCATAATTCCATCGTTTCCCGCATAAAAGTATTGGCTAATTTAAAATTGGACGAAACCAGAATCCCGCAGGACGGCAGAATCCGGCTCGGGTTTGATCAAAAAAGAATTGATTTCCGCGTTTCCATTTTGCCGCTGATTGAGGCGGAAAAAGTGGTAATGAGAATTTTGGATGTGAGCAAGGGCGCGCCAACTTTGGAAGACTTGGGTTTTGAAGGCAGAAATTTAGCGGTAATCAAAAAAAATATCCAAAAAAGCGACGGCATGTTTTTAATCACCGGACCGACCGGCAGCGGCAAGTCAACCACTCTATTCGCCGCCCTGACTATTTTAAATGAAGAGGGAGTTAATATTTCCACTTTGGAAGATCCGGTGGAATATTTTTTGGAAGGAGCGAACCAATCGCAAATCAGGGAAGAAGTCGGTTTTACTTTTGCCACCGGATTACGGGCATTATTGCGCCAGGATCCGGATATTATCATGGTTGGCGAAATTCGCGACGGTGAAACGGCGGAACTTGGCATTCATGCCGCTTTGACCGGTCATATGGTGCTTTCCACTTTGCATACCAATGATGCTATCGGCACCATCCCGCGTTTGATTGATATGCATGTTGAGCCGTTTTTGTTAGCTTCCACCTTAAACGGAATTTTAGCCCAACGGCTGGTGCGGCGCGTTTGTAATTTTTGCAAAGTTGAGGAGGAAATCAGCCAGGATATTCATGATGATATAGTGGAAGAGGTAAAAAAAATATACGATATCGTTGATGACAAAGTAAAAAAATTATTTGACGAAACCATTTTAAGCGATGGTCCAAAAAGTAGAAAATTGTATAAAGGCAAGGGCTGTACGCGTTGCGGCAATACCGGCTATAAAGGGCGGTTGTCCATTGCCGAAGTGCTGGATGTTGATGATGAATTGAAAAGCATGATCGCGAACAGCAAAGAATTAAACTATAAATCTGAAGTTTTAAAAAAACAAAAGTTCATCACTATCAAACAAGACGGCATCATCAGCGCTTTAAAGGGTGTTACCAGTATTGAAGAAGTGCTGCGAGTGATGAGCGATTAAAACTATGATGCTAATCTGCAAATTGTTAATGTCATTGCGAGGAGGAATCCGTGACGACGAAGCAATCCCGTGTTCAGCGCGCCAATAACGGGATTGCCGCGCTTCGCTCCACTGCGTTCCGCTTCGCTCGCAATGACAATATAGAATATTATGAATAAAGTTTTAAAAATTTTACTGGTGGAAGACGACAATTTTTTACTCGGCATGTACGCCGATAAATTCAGCGCGGAAGGTTTTGAAGCTTTCGTCGCCGATAACGGCGCCAAAGGCTTGAGGCTCGCGAAAGAAAAATTGCCGGATATAATTTTGTTGGATGTGATGCTTCCCCAAATGAACGGCTTTGAGTTCTTGCAGGAATTGCAAAAAGAAACGGCTACCAAAAGCATTCCCGTTATTTTATTGACCAACCTGAGCCAGAAAGACGAAGTACAAAAAGGGTTGGCATTGGGAGCGAAAGATTTTTTGATTAAAGCGCATTTTATGCCGCAGGAGGTGGTGGAGAAAGTGAAGTCAGTATTAAAAATATAACAACGACCAGCGACCAGTACCGAGTAACGAGGAAAATTAAGTTTTAATTTCTCGTCCCTCGTCCCTCGTCCCTCGTCCCGGCTTTTATGGAAGTTTACAATATTTTATTTAATCGTTTATTGTCCGAGACTGCCAAACAACAGGCGTCGGAATTGCATTTATCAGTCGGCAGCTTGCCGGTAATCCGCAAGGACGGGCGGTTGTTGAAATTGGAAGGGGAAAAAATAATTGAACAGGAATTGCTGGTTAATATCACGAGTTCTTTTTTGGAAGCAGAAGAGCAAAAAACATTGGCGGAAAAACGGGAATTAACGACGGTAAAAACTTTGGGCGGGCATTTTCGTTTCAAAATAAATATTTATTACCAAAAAAATTTATTGGCGGTTTCTTTTCGGCTGATTCCGGAAACGGTTCGTAATTTGGATTCCATTGATTTGCCGGCGATAACGGCGGATTTGGCAAAATTAACTTCCGGCTTGGTGGTAGTAGCCGGATCGTATGGCAGCGGAAAAACCACCACCATCGGCGCGATGGTGGAATTTATCAACCAGCAGCAGCATAAGCGGATTTTAACTTTGGAAAATCCAATCGAAATGCTTTTGGTCAGTAAAGAAAGCGTCATTGAACAGCGGTTAATAGGCCGTGATGTTCCGACTTTGATTGGCGGTTTGCGCGCGAGCCAGCAGGAGGATATTGATATTTTGATGGTAGCTGACATCAGAGAGGATTTCGCCGAGGCTATTCCTTTGATTTTAGATATCGCTTCCACTAACTGTTTGGTATTTTTGGAAATGACGGCGGACACTGCGGTTCGGGTAATAGAAAAAATATTAAACTGCTATTCGTCGGCAAAAATAGATTCGGCGCGAATGCTGTGCGCGGATGTTTTGGCAGGCGTGATTGTGCAGAGCCTGCTGCCAAAAAATGGCGGCGGAATGGCGCTCGGAACGGAAATTTTAATCGGCACCTCGGCGGTTAAATCGGTTATCCGCGAGGGGAAGTTAAAGCAAATAGAAACTATCATTCAGACTTCGGGCGGCGAGGGCATGATAAGCATGACGCAATCTTTGGTTAATTTAACGCGCGCCGGAATCGTCAACCGCGAAGACGCGCTGGCGGGAGCGCCGCGCAAAGAAGATTTTCAGATAATGGTCAGGTAGTTAAAGAAAGTTGAGTCGTTGCGAGCGAAGCGGAACGTAGTGAAGCGAAGCGCGGCAATCCCGCTATCAGCGTATAAAACACGGGATTGCTTCGTCGTCACAGACCTGCCTACCGGCAGGCAGGCTCCTCCTCGCAATGACAATGACAAAGAAATATTTTTTTAACCTTTTTTACATTGATAAACAAATTATTATAAAAACCAAGCAACCAATTAACCAATTAACTAAAAAAAATGCCAATTTTTAAATACAGAGCCAAAACCAAAGAAGGAGATATTAAAAGCGGTATGGTTGATGCCGCCAACGAACAACTGGCGGTGAGTTTGCTGGCCGATCAGGGAGTTAAAGTTATTGAAATCAAACAAGCCAAGCGCTCTTGGTCGGATATTAGTTTATTCAATAAAGTAAAACCAAAAGACGTCGTGATATTTTCCCGCCAATTTTCCGTAATGATTTCCGCGAGCATTCCGGTCGTGCAGGCTTTGAAGGTGCTGATTGACCAGACAGAGAGCGAGTCGTTAAAAACAATCGTGTCGGAAATCGCCGATGAGGTTAATGGCGGTTCAAAATTATCCGACGCATTCGCGGCGCGGCCGAAAGTATTCAGCGAATTTTATATAAGCGTGGTGCGCGCCGGCGAAACCAGCGGCAAATTAGACGAGGTGCTTAATTATTTGGCGGATGAAATGGAGAAAGATTACGATATGATGCATAAAATCCGCGGCGCGATGATTTATCCGGTTTTTGTTTTGGCCGGCTTGGGCGGCGTGGGCGGCGTAATGGTAGTTTGGGTGGTGCCGAAATTAACCGCCGTTATTTCGGAATCAGGCGGGGAATTACCGCTCGCGACGAGAATTTTGATGGGCGTATCGGACATCGCCGCCAATTATTGGTGGGCGGTAATACTTGTGGTTGTCGGGTTAACCTTGGCTTTTAAGTATTACGGGCGTACCAAAACCGGCCGCTTCCAAATTGATTATTTAAAAATAAAGATGCCGATTTTTGGAAATTTATTTCAAAAAATAGCGCTGGTGCGTTTTACCCGTTCAATGCAAACGCTGATCGCCGGCGGCGTGGCAATCGCGAGCAGTTTAAAAATCGCCGCCGATGTGGTTGGTAACAGCGTTTACAAAGATTTAATTTTGCGCACCAAAGAAGCAGTTGAAGGTGGCAGTTCCATTTCCAGCGTGTTTAGCGAAAGCAACCATATCCCCAAAATGGTATCGCAAATGCTTTCCGTTGGCGAAAAAACCGGAAAAATTGACATTATTTTGGAGCGGGTGACCGAATTTTATTCTCGGGAAATTAATAATTTGGTGGCTAATTTGGTAACTTTAATGGAGCCGATAATTATGGTGGTAATGGGTATCGGCGTGGGCATCATGGTCGCGGCGATTATCATGCCGATGTATAATATGGCGAATCAATTTTAGTTGGATATAAAAGTTAAAAAATAAAGTAACTAAGTAATATTGTAGACTAAGTAACCAATCAACTAATTAACTATTTAACCAAACATAAGGAGGATAATTATGCAAAGTTTTAAAAAAAATAACTCCGGCTTTACTTTGATAGAATTATTGGTCGTTATCAGCATCATCGGTATATTATCATCAATGACGGTGGTATCGTTAAACGACGCCCGCGCCAAAGCGCGCGATGCTAAACGTTTGAATGACGTGCGACAGATAGCCAATGTAATGGCGATAGCGGCTACTGAAGGATCAACGGCGGCGCCACTAGTAGGTTGCAACGCGGCTAGCGAAGAAAAAAACACTCGGTCTTGTACGGGTCCGGAATCAATAGCTGTTATAAATCGTTTCAGCGACCCCAGTATTTCCAACCCGGACAATAACAATACTATTTGCCATGCCGGCACAACCGCGCCGTGCCAGTATTCTTTGAGTGTCGGCAGTACCAATGTGGAGAATGCCAAGGTTTACTTTTTTTTGGAAACAAACGTCGCCGGCCTAGAATCAAGGTTGCACGCGATTAATGCCGAAGGTGTTGTTTATTAAAAAATGGAAATTATGGTATAATGTGGATAAGCCTTGAGGATAATCAAAAAATTTTTTTGAAAAATAGAAAAAGTTTATATATTTATATTTAATTATTAATATTTTGCGGGCTATTTTTTAGCTCACAAATAACAAACGGAGTAAATTATGAATACCAAACAAAAGGGGTTCACTCTGATTGAGCTTTTGGTCGTAATCGCGATCATCGGCTTATTGTCCACCATGGCCGTGGTGTCGTTAAACAGCGCTCGCGCCAAAGCGCGCGATGCCAAACGGTTAAGCGATGTTAAACAAATGGCGAACATTTTAAGCATTCAGGCGACCGAAGGAACTTCCGCCGCCGCGTTGACCGGTTGCACCGGAGCCTACGCCGACGTTATTACTTGTACCGGTCCGGGTGAAGTTTCTCAATTCAGCAAGTTTTTAGATGCGAGCACCCCGGGAACTCCTTGCGGCGCCACCCCGACCGCTACCTGTCAGTATTCTATCGTGGCTGCGGCGTCAACAGTGGAGAGCGCGACAATTAAGTTTTATTTGGAAAGCGCTTCCGGCGGCATAGCAGCGGGCGCGCATACGATTGACGCTAACGGCGTTATAAATTAAAGCATTACAGTTTTCTTTAAAAATCTCTCCTTTGTTTAAACAGGGGAGAGATTTTTTTATTTTGGTTTAGTTGTGGTATAATAATAAAGCACTGGAACATAAAAACATTAAAACACAAGAACACAAGGACATTAAAACATAATGCTCTGGCATCCTAGTGTTTTCATGTTTTCATGTTTTCATGTTTTCATGTTTTCATGTTTTAATGCTTTTATGTTTAAATTATCAATATGATTTACCAACCAAACAAACAAGTAAAAAGTTCGCAAGCCGGGTTCACTCTTATTGAACTGTTAATAGTCATTTTTATTATGGCTTTGCTTTTGTCGCTTACCGCGGTTTCCTTAAACAGCGCCCGCGCCAAAGCGCGCGATATTAATCGTTTGTCCGATGTCCGGCAAGTGCAAAGCGCGCTGGAACTTTATTTTTTTAACAAAAGCGCTTACCCGATAGCCGATAATATTACTTTGGGCGGTGAAAGTTATAAAGTGTTTTGCGACACCATCGCCGGTTTTCAGGGGACGGAAGAAGGTTGCGCCGCGGTTTATTTTAAACAATTGCCGGTGGCATTAACCCCGCCGACCGATAGCGCCTATATTTATAATTCCCTGGACGGTAAAAGCTACACCATTACTTTTACTTTGGAAAAAGAAACCGGCTCGCTTTCCGCGGGAGCGCATACGGCGACACAAGAAAGTATTCAATAATTATTTCAAAATCCAAACTATTCCAAATTAGTATCAAATGTTTTAATATTAAAATTTTTACAATTTGGATTTTAGGGTTAGTTTGGAATAATTTGAAATAGTTTGGAATAATTTGGA
>JBAYGB010000026.1:0-8831 GCA_041666885.1 Patescibacteria group bacterium
GCGGCGTCCACCTCCCCTTATAAAGGGGAGGAATAATGCAAAGAAAAAAACAATAACAAATCGGCATTTATTCCCCTCCTTACTAAGGAGGGGCTAGGGGAGGTTGGCAATTGAACAATGGAACAGTTTATTTCTTCAATTTCATAATTTCATCCGTCTTGATTTTACTTTCTTTTTCCAAAAAAAATTTATTCACCCCGGGAATGATTTTCAGCCACGCAAAAATAAGCGCGGCGATTTTTTTTACTTTTATCGTCGTCCGCTCCAATAATTGTTTGATTTTACGGGCGGTGTCTTCGCCGGTTTGCTTAAACTTTCCTTGCAGTTCCGGCGGCAGTTGAAAATAAATATCTTCCAAATCTTCGCTTAGCACGCGCTCGATTTCTTTAATCGGCACACCGGTTGAAGACACGGGCAACGGCGGCAAGGAAGCGGCGCGCGCTGGCGATTGCGCCTGCGCCCTTTCAGCTTTCTTTTCTTCCTCCGACTTCGGCTGCTCAAAAGTAGCCGGTTGCTCCGCTCCCCGCTCTGGATGATTTTCAACTTGCTTCGCGGCCGGTTGCGGCTCCAATATTTTTTCAATTGTTAATTTGTCGGGCATAGATGAAGTTAGAAAGTTAAACAAACCATCTTTTGTCATTCCCGCCCGTCTCGCCGGAGCATAGCCGAGGCGAACGAAAGCGGGAATCTCCACCTGCTGACTCGCCTCGTTGAAGCTCCGGTCGCGCGCCGCCAGAGGCTTTGGCGACGGCGCGCGAAGCGGGCAAGCAGGTCTAATTTATCTTAACATTGTTTTATCGTATCTTAGATCCCCGCCTCCGCGGGGATGACAGAAAAAAATATTTCGCGGGAATGACAGCACACTAAATACTTTATAAACTTTTGACTAAATTATACCACATTCCCTCTTTGCTGACACGATTATTAAACCAAATTATACAAAAGCATTATAGCGACAATCGTCATAAAAGAAGTTATCACCCAGCCAAGACTTGATAAAAAAAACGAATTTGTGCGTTTGCCCATTATTTTTTTATTACTCGCGATCAACAAAATTAAAATCATCAATGGCGGCGCGACCAATCCGTTCAACACCGCCGAATAATAAAGCACTTTAAACGGAGGAATAGAAACAAAATTAATCAATAAGCCGAATAATGTGGCAATAGTAATAATTCCGTAAAAACCGTGCGCCTGCTTAAATTTACGATATAGCCCTTCTTTCCAACCCAAAGTTTCCGCAATGGCGTAAGACGCGGAACCGGCGAGCACCGGCACGCCCAAAAGCCCCGTACCGATAATGCCGAGCGCGAATAAAATAAAAGTAAAATTGCCGGCAAGCGGCCTCAGCGCTTCCGCCGCCTGCGTCGCCGTTTCAATATTAGTAATCCCCGCTTGATGCAAAGTAGAAGCAGTAGTAACGATAATAAAAAAAGCTACCGCTTCAGAAACAAACATGCCGATAATCGTATCCAGCCGCATATCTTTTATATCCCTGTTGTTGACTCGCGGAATACCCACGCCCATCGCTTTGATTTTATGCTTGACAACCTCTTCTTCCACCTCCTCGCTCGCTTGCCAAAAAAATAAATAAGGCGAAATGGTCGTGCCTAGTATCGCGACAATATTCATTAAATAATCTTTGGAAAAAGACAGAGTCGGGATAATAGTGGAAAATAAAATTACACTCCAATCTTGTTTTACGGCAAAAACCGTCGCGACATAAGCGAATAGCGTCAGTGTTAAATATTTTAAATATTTAGCGTACACCTGATATGAAACAAACACCTCTAAAATTAAAGTGACAGCGGTCATGAATATCAGCCAAAAAGCGAACGGCAAATCAAACAGTAATTGAGCGGCAGACGCCATTGCGCCCAAATCAGCGCCGATATTTATTGTGTTGGCAAAAAATAAAAGAAATACCGCCACATAAAGAATTGAACGCGTATAATGTTTTTTAATAACGCCCGCGAGTCCTTTGCCGGTTACCATGCCGATGCGACCGCACATTTCCTGAATCACACTCATGAACGGCCAAAGATATAATGACAGCCAAAGTTGCGCGTAACCGAATAACGCGCCGGTTTGTGAATAAGTAGCGATGCCGGACGGATCGTCGTCCGAAGCGCCGGTAATAAACCCCGGACCAAAAGACTTAAAAAACTTTTTTATTTTTTTGTTCATAATGTTTTAATTATAGCAGATTAACTTTCAACTAACAAAAAAGACTCCCTAAGGAGTTTTTATGTCATAATAAAAAGAAGCCCTTAATGACATTGCAATGCAATGGGGCTTCTATAAATGATCTATTTTTTTACTTATAGAAAATTATGGCTTTTCATCATATCCTGATTGTAGCAAATTTTGATAAATTTTGAGACAATTGGGACATTTCATATCTTCCGGAACTGAAAAAAATTGTTTCCAACGTGCACTAAATTTAATTTCGTTGTTATCTTGCTGACCGCAAGTAACTCCCTTATCTACTAAATATAAATGCATCATTTTACTAAATCCTTTCTTTTTTAAAATGTACTTGAATTTTATATTTAATATAATATCATATTTAACAAGATATGTCAAACAATTAAAAAAATTATACTAAAAAACAAGAAAACTAACTCTGTTTTCTTGTTTTTATGTTATATTGTTTTTATGTTTTATTGCTTTTATGCGACTTTCAAAACTTTATATTTAACCTGTCCGCTCGGCGCCGGCACCATAATTTCATCGCCCGCTTTTCGGCCGATTAAAGCCTGCCCCAAAGGCGACTCATTGGAAATTTTATTTTGTTCCGGATCCACCTCGTTAAAACTGACCAGCGTGAATTCCTTCTGTTTGCCGTTATATTCCGCCGTTACTTTTGAACCTAGATCAATCGTCTCTTTTTTACCGCCGCTTTCCACCACGGTTATTTTTTTCAATGATGCTTCTATATCCAAAATTCTTCCTTCATTAAACGCCTGTTCGTCTTTGGCTTCGGCGTATTCGGCGTTTTCGGACAAATCGCCCAGTTCTTTCGCCCGCTCAATCCGTTCGGCGATTTCATGGCGCCGCGTATTTTTTAAATAATCCAATTCTTTTTTTAACTTCTCAAACCCCTCGTGGGTTATTAACTGCGAACCATCAGCCGCGCCGCTAATAATGTTGTCCATAATTTATATTAAGTAAAGTTAAACATTGTGACTAACTATAAAACAAAACAAAAAAAATGACAAGGCCTTTCAAAAGTGCATAAAAATGTGCTATAATAATTTCACAATCATTAAACAAAAATTAAATACCTCCCCTAGCCCCTCCTTAGCAAGGAGGGGAATAAATGCCGTATTATTCCTCCCCTTACTAAGGGGAGGTGGACGCCGTTTCGGCGGACGGAGGGGTCAATGATTTAGCAATATAACAATAATTTCTACGTTATGAAGAAAATTAATATAACCGTTATATTTACACTTTTGGCAATGGTTGTTTCCCCCGCCTTCGCTCAAGAAATCAATCCCAATTTTAATCCCAATTATATTATTTCCGACAGTGAAGTGTTGGACTATAATTCCCTGACGCTGGAAGAAATAAAAACATTCATCAACAGCCGAGAAGGGACTTTAAAAAATTATACAATTTCCACCGAAGACGGTCGCATTATGACCGCCGCGGAGGTGATTTATGATCGCGCTGTCGTAAACAAAGTCAATCCAAAATTTTTATTGATTTTAATCCAAAAAGAGCAAAGCCTGTTAACCGACACTTCGCCCAAACAAAGCCAGTATGATTGGGCCGCGGGCTACGGCTGTCCGGACGGAGGCGGCTGCAATGAACGCTGGCGCGGCTTTTACAAACAAGTAAACTCCGCTTCCCTGCAATTCCGCTCCTATTTGGACGAGCCGCAATTATATAAATACAAAGCCGGTCAAACTTACACTTTCACTAACCCTTATGGCACGATTTCCACGGCCGAAATTACGGTAACGCCGGCCAACCAAGCCACGGCCGCTTTGTATAATTATACGCCGCATGTTTATAACGGCAATTATAATTTTTGGAATTTGTGGAACCGATTTTTTTCCCGCCTTTTTCCGGACGGATCGCTTTTACAGGTAGACGGTGAAAAAGGAGTTTGGCTGATCCAAAACGGACAAAAACGGCCGTTCGTCAGCCAAGGCGCTTTGACTTCGCGTTATGATGTTAAAAAAGTTTTAATCGTCACCAAAAGCGATTTGGACGCTTATCCGACCGGCACGCCGCTAAAATTTGCGCAATATTCAATCGTGCGTTCGCCCGGCGGAGATACTTACCTTTTGGTTGATGATACCAAGCGAAAAATCGCGAGTATGGCGGTATTTAAAAATTTAGGTTACAACCCGGAAGAAGTTGAAAGCGCGAGCAATGAAGATTTGGCGAGTTATCTTGACGGCGCGCCTTTAACCGAAAGCGACACGCATCCGACCGGCGCGCTATTGAAAGATCCGGTTTCCGGCGGCGTTTATTACGTAATCAACGGCACCAAAGCGCCGATTGTTGATCCGATATTTTTAAAAACAAAATTCAAAGGGTTGAAAGTTATCAAACCGAAAAAAGGCGAGTTGGATAATTATACCAAAATTGATCCGATTAAATTTGAAGACGGCTATCTGCTAAAATCGGTAAACTCTCTGGGTGTGTTCGTAATCTCCAACGGCAAAAAACGGCCGATAGTTTCCGGCAAAGCGTTTGAACAACTTGGTTATAACTGGAACAATATATTGGTTGTTAAACCGCAGACGCTCGCGCTCTATGACGACGGTGAAATGATTGTGGAGCAGAACTTCAAGTAAAATAAATTTCTAATTATTCTAATTTCTAATTAACCTAAAAATGACTAACGGCGCCAATGAACAAAAAAGAGTTTATGATTTGGAAGAGCGAACGGCAAAGTTTGGCGAAGCAATCATTCAATTTGCGAAAAAAATTCCAACAACATTAGTAACCCAAAGGCTTATTCCGCAGTTAATTGGTTCAGCAACAAGCGTAGGAGCAAACTATTGTGAAGCAGATGACGCGGAATCAAATAAAGATTTTAAGCATAAAATAGGTATCTGCAAAAAAGAGGCGAGGGAAGCTAAGCATTGGTTTCGTATGATCGCCATGGCTGTACCTGAATTAAAAGATGAAGCGCGCGTACATTGGCAAGAAGCGCATGAGTTAAATCTTATTTTTAATGCTATTAACAATAAACTCAAAGACAAATGACTTAGTTATTGGCGATTGGTCATTATTTAGAATAATTAGAATAATTAGGTTAATTAAAAATTTTATTTATGCTTGTTTTTTCCGCCATCACTCCCCATACTCCCTTGCTCATCTCAGGCGTCGGCAAAGAACATACGGTAAAATTAACCGCGACGATTAACGCTTTAAAAAAAATGGAAGGCGATTTTTATGTCAGCTTGCCGGAAACTTTAATCATTATTTCGCCGCACGGTCCGGCTAATGAAAAATCTTTTGTGCTTAATTTTTCACCGAAATACAAAGGCAATTTCGGCGAGTTCGGCGATTTGGCGACAAAATTAACGGCAAACGGCGACAATGCTTTAAGCTATAAAATAAAAGAAAATTTGGAAACCAAAACGTCTTTGCAGCTCACAACCATAGAACAGCTGGATTACAGTTTTTTGGCGCCGCTCTATTTTTTATGCGGCCACCGCAAAGATATCAAAATCGTGCCGATAAGTTCTTGCGGTTTAAGTTTGGAAGATCATTTTAAATTCGGCCAGGCGCTCGCCG
The DNA here is from genome assembly GCA_041666885.1 of Patescibacteria group bacterium. GTDB lineage: Bacteria > Patescibacteriota > Patescibacteriia > Patescibacteriales > XYC2-FULL-47-12 > 1-14-0-10-43-11. Next base: position 5,761 of record JBAYGB010000026.1, read on the forward strand.
AAAAAATTTCCGCGGAAACCAAGCGCGTTGCCGTTGTCGTCTCAGCTGAAACTTCCACCAAATTAACCAAAGATTCATCCAATGGCTATGCGGTCGGCGCGAAAAAATTTGACCAAAAATTTATTGATTTGATAAAACAAAAAAGTTGCAAAGAAATAATGACCGTTGACGAAAAGCAACTGGAAAAAATGGGCTGTCTGGAATACAAAGCGATGTTCGTGCTGTTTGGGATTTTATCGGAAAATAACTGCCGGCCGAAACTGCTGTCTTACGAATATCCGTTCGGCACCGGCCACTTGACGATGGAGTTTGGGATATAAAATTGGCATATAAAAAAGCAAGCCGTCTGGATTTATTCCAAACGGCTTATTAAATTTATGCTTGTGCATGCCCGTTAACTAAATATTATCTCTCTTATCATTTCGGAACCTTTTTCAATAAGAAAGGCTTTAAACCCTTCATCGTCATGATCGTCATATAAAAAATATGCTCTATCCACGACTTCAGGATGTTTTCCAACCCATTTTTCCGCGGCATAATAATCCGCTTCTTTTCTGCCCTCAAACTGGCATAATACATTCTGATGTAAATGATTAGCTATGGATTCTATTACTTTTTCGCGCACAAACAGTTTATCCTGTTCATAAGGTGTAAGTTCTTCTTTCTTTATACCACTTTTTTTATCGCACATGTTCGTCTCCTAACTGAATATTTTTAAGGTTCAATTGATGTAAATTTAAATTGTTGTCTCTAATATTATGCTTAATTAACTTTCTGTCAAGTGAAATTAGTATTTTGACATCCGCCGGTTAAATGTTAAAATAAAGTCGCTAAAATAAGCGGCTTTTGTTTTGTTATGTGTCATTCCCGCGAAAGCGGGAATCCCAAGTTTCTCCTATATTTAGATTCCCGCCTTCGTCCGCCTCGGTTATGCTCCGGCGAGACGGGCGGGAATGACAATGCAAGATAACTTTCTAACTTTATGGACTTTTAACTTTATAGACTCTCTTATGTATGTAAACGTTATTCCCCTGACCAGAATCCCCCTATCCAAACCCCAGATTTATACTTACGAATCCGGCGATTTGGCGAGCGACCTAAAAATCGGGCAGGTGGTGGAAGCGCCGCTTTATAACCGTTCAACTCTCGGCATTGTTTTTGGCACGGCCAAAACAGCGCCGGCCAATATTAAATATAAACCGCTGACAAAAATTATTGATCCTTATCCGATTGTGGGCGAGCGCGATTTACGGCTCGCGCAATTTATCAGCGATTATTACTATTCTTCTTTGGGTTTGGTTTTAAAACAGCTCACACCGGAACTGCCGCGCAAAAAAATGAAAAAACTGACGGAAAATCTGGCAAAACTAAATCTTTCTGTCATTGCGAGAAGTTCCGAGCCGCTCGGGACGACGAAGCAATCCCGAGAAAATTATGAAAGTCACGGGATTGCTTCGTCGCAGACTCCTCGCAATGACCTTGATTTAATTATCAACTCCCCCGCCGAGAGGCAAAAGCAATACCGCGAGTTAATCGCGCAAAACTTGCAGGCGAAAAAACAAATTTTATTTTTGGTGCCGGAAATAATTTTATTGACGCAAACGGAAAATTGGTTAAAACAAAATTTTCCCAGCCAGCCGATAACACTTTTGCATGCCGATGCTTCCATGGCGGCGCAGTTGCTCGCTTGGCGCCAGGCGCAAACCGGCGGCGCGAAAATTTTTTTAGGCACCCGCCGGGCGATTTTTACGCCCTTTTATAATTTGGGCCAGATTATCATTGACGAGGAACAAAACCAAAGCTACAAGCAATGGGATATGAACCCGCGCTATGACGCGCGCGTCGTCGCCGAACAAAAAGCCGCGCTTTACGATTGCAATTTAACTGTAGGCTCAAGCGCGCCTCGAGTTGATACTTATTTTAAGTCCCTCGCCGCTCGTCCCTCGCCGCTCGTCCCTCGCCGCTCGTCCCCTGTTTCTATTATTGACATGCGCGCGGAACTGCGCGGCGGCAACTATTCCATTTTTTCCGACGCCTTGCAAAAATCATTGGCGGAAACTTTGCAGGAAAAAAAACAAGCGCTGATTTTTGTTAATCGCCGCGGCGAATCAACCTTTGTGATGTGTCGCGACTGCGGCGCTATTTTGCGCTGTCCGCGCTGTAAAACACCTTTGATGGAACATGCCGCCAAAACTTTGAGTTGTGTCCATTGCAGTATTAAAATGGTCTCGCCCGTTGTTTGTCCGGCTTGCCGCTCGCCGCGCATTAAAGGCTTTGGCATCGGCGTGGAACGGGTGGAAATGGAATTAAAAAAAATGTTCGGCGACGCGCGCGTTGCTCGGCTTGATTCCGGATCGGCGACGCGCGCCAAAAACACGCAAGCGCGCTACTGGGAATTGGTGAACGGCCAAATTGATATTTTGGTCGGCACGCAAGCCGCTTTGCCGATAACCGCTCCGAATTTGGAATTAATCGCGGCGATTAATATTGATTCCATTTTAAATTTTCCCGGCTGGCAAACCGATGAGCGCGCCTGGCATATTTTATGGCAAATCGCCGGCCGCGATGATTTAAAAGAAATTATAATTCAAACTTATAATCCGGACAATAAGCTGCTGCAAAAATTAATCAGCGGAAAACAAAGTGATTTTTACGAGCAAGAATTAAATCAAAGAAAAGCCTTTGGTTATCCGCCGTTCGCGCAGTTGATAAAATTAACCTGCAAAAGCGACGACTACGATTATCTGACGCGCGAGAGTTTAAAAATCGCGGACAAATTAAAACAGGAACTATCCTGCTCAAAAATCATCGGCCCGCTTAAACCGACCCCGGAAAAAATTCGCGATTTCTGGCAGCGGGAAATTATTGTTAAACTTGAATTAAATTCTAAAAATGATAAACTGGAAAGTATCCTGCGTGATTTAACAAACGAATGGAATATTGACGTTGATCCAATAACCTAGTGTCATTGCGAGAAGCCCCTAGTCTCTCGGGGGCGACGAAGCAATCCCGTAAAATTTGTGATTTACTAAAATTAGCGGGATCGCCACGCTCCCTTCGGTCGCTCGCGA
>JBAYGB010000027.1:0-8772 GCA_041666885.1 Patescibacteria group bacterium
AAATTGCGCAATAAAGAACAAATTGATTTTCAAATTTTTTTAGGAATAAATTGTTTGAGCATCTGAACTTCAATATCCATATTTAACTTTTGAAGTTCTAACAAAATGTCATCAAGGTGAGCGTTCGGTGTCGAAACTAGTCTCAGAAATGGTTGATTGTTGCCATCTTTATCAACCACACCCGAAGCAATGAAAGTGATTACATAATCTGCCGCGTATGGCTTTGTTTCAAATAAGCCATGAATCTTTTTTTCAATATCAATCGTTCGCTCACCTGTAATTCCATAAACTTCAATATTCGGCATGGTCGTCTCTCCTGCTTGTTAGGTTTTGGTGTTATGCTAATATATAGCATCAAATTTAACAAAAGTCAATAATATTCAAAAACTTTATAACTTTTAACTTTACAAACTTTATAACTAAACCATATGGCAACTAAACAACAAATCTTTGATGATTTTACAACGGCGTTCAAAGCGCGCGACGAACTGCGCAAGCGGACATTGGAATCAATCAAGTCTGAAATTTTGGTTTTTGAAAAGATGAAAGAGGGGAATGAGGCGACCGATGAAAAAATATTGGAAATTTTAAAGAGCATGGCGAAAAAAAGACGCGAGTCTATTTTGGCATATGAGCAGGCCGGACGGGCGGAATTGGCCAATAAAGAAAAAGAGGAATTGGGAATAATTGAATCATATTTGCCGGAACAAATGAATGAAGAACAAGTGAAGGAAGCGATAGAAAAAATTGTGGTTAGCCTGGGTTTTAAAACCCAGGATACCAAAGTTGATTTTGGCAAAGCGATGGGCGCGGTGATGGCGGAATTAAAAGGCAAGGCGGACGGCGGAATGGTCGGGAAGATTTTGAAAGAATTATTAAAATAAAAAGAGTTTTTAAATAAAAATATCCTCTAAAAAATAGAGGGTATTTTTTTGTTGACAAAAATATAAAAATATGTTAAGTTTAGCCGACGCTTTTTAAGCGCGAGCTCTTTACAACTAAATACATTTTACCGTAAAGGAGGTGATATCCTGTGTATTATGGCCATGATTTATATTTCTACAACAGTAGGAAAACGGAAAAAAATTATTGGCGTTGGCGCGATGACAACAAAAATCCAATGCCGCCTATTCAAATACTAATTAATTTTTTAGTGTTTGGCATATCTTTAACTATTTTTGGCGCTTTATTCATTGATTGGAATTTAGTAGCGGAGAGAAATAAAATTGCCGCCCAAGAAAGGAGCAATATTGTTTTTATCGGCTCTGAAAAAGGACAAGAAATTGTTAAAGAACTGGAAGTGATCGGACAGACTATTGAACAGACGGCTAAAGCGGAAGTTTTAACCGTTACTGATGTTGTTTTGGCCTGTAATAAAATTAATAGTTTGTGTAAGCAAGTTTATACTGAACGCAGCAGCCAGACCCTTGATTCAAAAAACAGGGTTAGGTACATTACTGATTTGTATAAAGAAGTGTATCTAAAAATTTGGCCGTTGCCTGTTACGGGTATTACTGCTGAAGAATGGAAAACGGATATTTTAAAAAGATATATCCCCGACGATATTGAAGAAAATCGGCGGCAAACAGCGGAGTTTGGTTTTCAAATACATCTTTCGAGTGCATTCGTAGCAGTAGCAGATTATCAATGCGATCCGTTAGTAGGGTTTTTGGGGTTGTTTAAAGCGTACTACTTTTTTACATTGCCAATTTTGATTTGCATCCTGATAAATATCGGCTTTGTTAAAAAGTCAGCGCGGGCAGTGGCAGAAAAGATTATTTTTGAATGGCGGGAAATACTCATAGCATTATGTTTTGGTCCGATGGGTTTAGCTTTCGTGTCAGAAACGGCTAACTCTTATCAGTGTTTTATTCGTTTTCAGCACAAATATTTAGCAAACAAACCTAACGGTTATCGCTTGTCTCGCGCGGAAGAAGACGCTATCTGGCTGCAAGTTCAAAAACCAATATTAGTTTTTGAACAGGCATTGCAAAATGTCGCCGACGGGTATGTTTATCGTCCGGCATTAGCCTGCTTTTTGGTTTGGTTAACCGGTTTTAGTTTATTCTCGCTAGGAAAATCAAATCAAGCGGCGGCGGCAACAACTGTTAATACAACGGTTGCCGATATTAGTGAAGACATAATCATTGAATCATTTCATCAAATAATTAAACAACAAGCAAATGGTTCATTGACAAAATTCATCGGCAGTCTTAACGCCATCACACCTCCCACAGTTTATTGGGAGACCGCAGAAGTTGCAGAAAAAATCATTGAGGTTACTCGGCCGTTGCGGATGATTGATTTTATCACGCAGATGCCACGCGGACCTCCGGCCGCAGTTAAGAAAGACAAAAGTCAAAATCAAGAATCTTCTCTTAACTGCGTAAATGCAGAACAGGAGAAGATATCATGAAGAAGATAATTGTTTTAATGATCGCATTGCTAATGACTATGTCAGCCTTTTCCCAGAATAATTCGTTAATTCCTGAAATTGATTTGGGAGAAGCGGAGTTTAGTCTTAATGGATATGCCAGTTTTTTTAACGAATCAGATGGCTTTGATACTTGGAATTTCTGTAACTTGCGCTTGCGTCCCGAAATTAAATTTAATGATATTACGTTTTTTAGCGAAGTTAATTTAGAGGACGAAAAGAACTGGCTAAGAATACTGCAGCTGCAATATAATTTTAATGATAATTGGTGTATCCGCGGCGGCAGGATATTTGCAGCAGCAGCTTATTTTTCTCCCTCGCCATTTAAATTAGAAACAGTTGAATATCCTCAGATGAGATTTACATCATCGTATGTTTGGGGATTGCAAATTGACGGAACATTTGGTGAGGGATGGCGTTTATTAGCAGATGTTTCCGCTAGATCCGGAGTTTCCTTTGACGATGACAAAAATTGGGAATATCCGGAAATGTCTGCACGATTACAAAAAACAATAGGTAATTTTTCGGCCGCTTATAGTATGCAGATTTCCGAAGATTACCAAAGGTTCGGCTTTGATGAAACTTGGCGGATTAACAAAGACCTCTATTTTCGCCAAGGAAATTATTTTGAAGAAAATGATGATCTAGGCTCATATTTTCTTAGTGTCTATCGTCTATTCGACTGGTTAGAATTACATAGTCAGTTTGAATATCGGAAAATTAATAACAAGCCGAACGCGGATGTTATTCTAACAAACGGTTTCCGAATTTTTTCCAAAAAAGATCTCTTGTCTTTCACAGTTGATTTTGAATCAACTTTAAAAGGCGAAAAAGACGATCGCGTGTTAGGTCGTCTGCAATTCAGATTTTAGTTTTATTAGTTCATTTTTTATAAAAACAAAAGAGCGTCCATGTTTTGAACGCTCTTTTTTTGTATCTTATTGCTAGTCGCTATCGTTTCGCTCCCGAATAGGCTATCGCTCTTACGGCATCCCAGTTGGTCGCTGAGGTTGGCGCAAAACCAAAAGTCGCTTTAAAACTTTTTATCGCCGCTTTCTCCGAATTTAAGTTGCGATCCGCCGGCCGTAAGCCGTAAGCCATTACTGTGACCGCCGCGTTATCATGCGCGTTATTCATATCCGCGTTTCGCAAATAAATTGTTTTAAAGGAAGTTTTAGCCCGCGTTTCCGCGCTCGCGCTGGTTTTGCTCGGCCAGCGGCCGTTAGCGATTTTTATCACATCCGACCACTCGGTTTCGCTTGCCGGTACCGCGCCAAAAGCCGCTTTGTACGAACTTACCACGCCCGCGCGTTCGCCTACACCTAAAATTTTGGTTGTCGGCGTGCCATAGGTGACAAAGTTAGTAATCGCGGTCTTAGCTTCCGTGGCAACGCTTTTTAAGCCCTTAACCAAAGCGGTAGTGTATTTGGAAGCATTCGTTGATTCAGCCGATTCATTTCGGGAAGCGCCGGCTATTTCTAATATACTTACCACTTTGCTAAGCGCTACTATCGCCGCTTCGCCGATAATTTGTTGGATTTTATCAGCGGCTGATATAGCCGGAGTTGCAGGCGTTGCCGGGGTTACGGTCGGTACAGCTGGAGTCGCAGGAACTGCCGGGGTTGCCGAAGTTGAAACACCTCCGCCGCCACCGCCTCCGCCGCCGCTCGTAGAACCGCCGCCACCGCTTGTGCAGGAGTTGATTCCAAGCTCTAATTCATAAATACCGGCGATTGTTGGAAAGGTAAAGAAACTTGTACCCGGAGTGGTATTGTCAGCGCAGCTTTTTACTTCATCCGCTATAATCGCGCGCATTGCCATAACGCTACTGTTTGATACGGTTATTTTGAACGTGCCGGGGTTTTTAACCGTCATTTTTCCGCTATTATAGGTCCATTGTTCGGCAGTTGATCCGTTTAAAATGACAACATTAACTGTCGCGCCGTTAAAAGTTACATTGGTAACGGTAATATTACCATTAGCGGTAAAATTATCGGTAGCGGCTAAGACGGGCGAAACAAGAAACATCGGAGCGAAGAGCAATAAGATAATAATTACTACGGTAATTTTTTTCATAACTTTATAAAAGGTTATTGATTTATCTCATTGCCATCCAATACCAGGTTGTGGCGTCAGGATTTGTCGTTGGCACGCCGATGCCGGTCGCGTAACCGGTGTTATAAGAGGAAACTTGAATAGTATCAGCCGCCGTGGAAGAAGCGCTTCTAAAGACCATTGAACTGCTGGTTGATACGGGCGTTATCGTTATGATGTCGCCCGGTACCACTCCCGCGGCCGTGCAATTGGCTACGGAGGTGGAACTCGCGAGTGTGGCCGGCAGATCAACCGTGCAAGAACCGAACATTAATTTTTTCAGAGGCGTCCCATTGCCGATGGAAACAGCCGTGCCGGAAGCGTTAAATTCCGGCAATGTTGTCGCCGTGCTGCTCGCGATAAAAACAGAAGAAAGAGTAGCGGCTCCTGTTACGGCCAGGGTGCTAGAAAGAGTAGCAGCGCCAGTAACTGTTAAAGTATCAGAGAGGGTAGTAGCGCCCGTTACCGCCAAAGTACTGGAAACTGTTAAAGCGGCCGTGGAAACGTCAGTGCCTACAGTAGTCGCAAAAACTATACCCGCGGTGGCTAAGGTGGTGACAAGTGTCGCGATCGCCACTTGTAACATCAATTTTGATTTAATGAATTTTTTCATAAGCTTTAATTGATATTATGTGGAATTAATAATTAGGCCTAAAGGTTACTAATTTTTTACATAATATAATTAAAATAAATAAGTTAATTTTTTTTGCTCGACCTTTGTTATAATTAAAATAAAAAATAACCGACAACAAAAATAGTGTCGGCTAGTTTTTAGCTAATTTTATGATTAATAAAATTTGCGGTTGCTTGTTAGTTTTACACATGGGGAGCGAAACTAAAAAATAATATTTAGTTTTTTATTTTGGACAGATATTTATTTTATTTTTTTTAGAATTAATTATATTATACAATATTAAAATAAAAAAAGCTATCTTGTGGATAACTTTTACCATCAGGAAGAAAACTAAAAAACAAGAAAGCAACAAAACTATTTTAATAATTATTTGTTTTCTTGTTTTCTTGTTTTCTTGTTTATAATGTCTTTAAATTCTTCCTTCCACTCCTTCACAAACTTCCCGACGCCGTATTGATTTAATTTATTGATTAAGCGCGCGCTTTGGTGCGCCCAAGTTATTAATGATCCCATTTCAATACTGTACCGTTCATCCTCTACGATATAAGTAATCTCTTTTGCTTTAATTGCTCGCCGGATAGTTTTTTGTTCAACGCCGAAAAGCTTAGCGGCTTGGGATACTGATAGCCATAATTTGTTAGAGATTGGCTCCTCTGCAATAATGGGCATAATTTATTTATACATCTTTGAAAGTCCAGAGTTTTGTGGACTTTAAATAAAGATTGTAGAATATTGAAAGTCCAGAGTTTTGTAGACTTTTATATTTAAACGTAGTTTGATAGTCCACATTCTTTTAGACTTAAATTATTTTATATTTCATTTTCTCATATTTTTATACTTTTTGCAACACATTACAAATTACGAATCCCGAGTACTCGGGATAAATATATGAATACATAGATTTTAATAATAAAACACTGTCATTCCCGCGAAAGCGGGAATCTAATACTATTCTTAGATTCCCGCTTTCGCGGGAATGACAAAGGAAGGAGGAATGACAAAAGAAGTACGGTATGACAATTAATTTGACTCTATTTCGTTTTTGTTGTATATTGAGGTTGTTTTTTAGAGATTTATAGGCTATAATAACTTTACAATAAAAGAGCGAATATTCGCTATTTTTTGTATTAAAGAGGAAAATAAGCTGTTTTACAGCTCGGTATATACTTTATAACTGTAACGTTTTCTCTTTTTTTTCGTATTAATTAGGCGATTATATGGCGATAAAACCAGGCGGTTTACAGGAAAAAATTTTAGTGGGTAAATTGAATTTAAAAGATAAAGACGCGTTTTCCGCTCTTTATGATTTATATTTAGATAAGATTTACCGCTTTATATATTTTAAAGTGCCGACCGTTGCCGAAGCGGAAGATTTGACTTCCCAAGTATTTTTAAAAATTTGGCAAATGGCGCTTAGCGAGCGGATTAAGATTGGCGAATCGTTCCAGTCCTTAATTTATAAAATCGCCCGTAACTTAGTCATTGACCATTATCGTTCCTCGGCGCAGGAAAGAAATTCCGTATCATTAGACGAAGCGATTAATATTGCTCGTCATGAAGAATTGGACAACAAGACGGATGTAAAATTGGAAATGGAAAAAATCGGGCAGAAGTTAAGAAAATTAAAAAGCGAATATCAGGAAATAATTGTCATGCACTTTATTGACGAACTGACAATTAAAGAGATAGCGAATATTTTAGATAAAAAGCGGGGCAATGTGCGAGTGACCATTCATCGCGCGTTGAAAGCGCTGAAAGAAATACAGTAGAAATATTGAAATAAAAAGAAACTAATAGAAACTAATTTGCGGCATTCATTTCGTAGCATTCGTATAGTTGCAGGAAGAATTTGGCCCGCACCAAGTATTCGTATTAAAGGTTCATAAACCAATTAAGTCCATACTAACTAATTGAACATTGAACATGGAAAAAGACATCATCTCCCAACTGCATAGCTTGCGCGATATTAAACCGGACGAACATTTTCGCGCGACGCAGAAGGAAATTTTAATGAATCAAATTTCCAGCTCAGCCCGTACCGCCAAAGGCGCGGGGTTTATTTGGTTTTATTTGAAAGAAACTTTTATACACGAAATGTCTTTATTGGGCCAGCCGATGGCCGGATTGGCCGCTATTATTTTATTGATTTTTGGCGGCGGTATTTTCAGCATCAGCGCCGCGAGCGAAGCGACTCCCGGCAGTTTTTTATATACGGTAAAAATCGTCAGTGAAAAAACCAGATTCGCGTTCGCGCTGCAGCCGGAAGATAAAATGAGATTAAACGTTGAATTCGCCGAACGCCGCGCGACCGAAATAAAAACCTTAACCGATAATAATGAAGGAAATATTGATGGCGCCGCCGAAGACTTAAAAAATAAAATCGTCTCCGCCCAGGAGCAATTAAAACAGGTGGAAGGCAGTGATTTAAACAAAGCGGCGGAACTAGCGCGTGATATGGAAGATAAAACGGCCGGGTTGCGGGAAAAATTACAAGCAACCAAAAATGCGTTGGCGCAATCATCCGGCGCTGCCAAAAATAAGCTGAACGAAGCGATTCAGAGCGTGGATCGAGCCGGTTTAAGCGCTTTAAGCACAATCGCGAAATCAACCGGGAAAACCAGCGGCGCCGGTAAAGATGAATTAAGCAGAAAAGTCGCTTCCAAATTAAAATTAACCAAAGACAAAATCAGTGAACTGGAAAAAGACGCGAAAGTATTCAGCGCCGGTTTTTCCCGCAGCGAAGTCGGATTGCAAGTTTATTCCAGCGCCCAAAAAGTAACGGAAGAAAAAACCAAAGAAGCGAACAAAGCGATAGTGGAAGCGGAAAAATTATTAAACAATAATAATTATCAGGCAGCGTTGAATAAAATAGCGGAGAGTGAAAGTTTATTGGATGAAGTGGCGGATGCTAACAGCCAAACGGAAAGCGCGAATAGCGAACAAAAAAGCACTTCAACGCCGGAAGCAAAAACCGAGTTGAAACCGGAAGTGAAAGGGGAAATAGAGGAGGCGACGACAACTGAAGCCATGCATTAAAACATAAAAACATTAAAACAAAAATGCCTATGCCCCAGATGTTTACGGAAAGACTGACGCCGGAAGACACAAAAAATAATATTATTTATAATGAGCATTTAATCCGTTATGAATTGGCCAAGCAATTTGCGAACGGAAAAAAAGTCTTGGATATCGCGACCGGCTCGGGTTATGGGGCAAAAATTTTAGCCGAAGCCGGAGCAAGCGAGGTCATCGCGGCCGATATTGATAAAGAAACGCTTTCCCAAGCGGCGAAAAATTATTTCCATCAAAACGTTAAATATTTAAATTGCGGAGCGGAAGAAATTATATTGGAAGACAAAACAATAGATTTGGCGGTATCTTTGGAAACAATTGAACATTTGCCGAATCAAGATTTGTTTTTAACCGAATTACGGCGGGTATTGAAAGATGACGGTTTGGCGATAATTTCCACACCTAATAAGGAAGTAAGCAAAAATAAAAATCCGTTTCATATTAAAGAATTAAATCGGGAAGAATTTTTAGAAATTTTAAGTAAATATTTTGATAAAGTTTATTTACTGGAACAAACTAACGGCATTGCCACGGTGAT
>JBAYGB010000028.1:0-8748 GCA_041666885.1 Patescibacteria group bacterium
CGGGGAGCGGCCGAGCGAGTTGATTATTTTATCGCTAACTCCTAAACGACGCAGGAGCGGATAAAAAAATATTATCAGCGCGATAGTTCGGTTATTTATCCGCCGGTAGATACGGCGAGATTTTTTATCAGTGATAAAAATAGCGATTATTTTTTGGCGGGCGGGCGCTTTATTCCGCATAAACGGTTTGATTTGGCGATTCGCGCTTTCAATAAATTAAATTTGCCCTTGAAAATTTTCGGCGATGGGCCGGATTTTCCCCGTTTGCGAAAAATGGCGCGCCCGAACATTGAATTTTTAGGAAAGATAAGCGACGCGCGCAAAGCCGAACTAATGTCCGGCTGTCTTGCTTTTATTCATCCGCAAGAGGAAGATTTCGGCATTTCCGCCGTGGAGGCGCAGGCGTCCGGCCGGCCGGTAATCGCCTTTAATCGCGGCGGCGCGAGCGAGACCGTGCGGGAAAATGTCTCCGGGTTGTTTTTTTACGAGCAAACCTGGGAAGAATTGGCGGATACCGTGTTGCGCTTTTTGTACCAAAAAAATAATTTTGATCCGCAAATTATAAAGCAAAACGCGGATAAATTTAACGCGGAGAGATTTAAAAAAGAAATTAGCGGATTTGTTAATTCTGTCATTGCGAGTAAATCCCGCGACTTTGCGGGATGAAGCGCGGCAATCCCGCTATTAACGCACTAAACACGGGATTGCTTCGTCGAAGACTCCTCGCAAAGACATACATTTATGATCATCGGCATTGATATCCGACCACTTATGGATGAATATTACTCCGGCGTGTCGTCATACACGCTTAATTTGTTAGTGGCTATTTTTCAGCAAGATAAAAAAAATCATTACAAACTTTTTTATAATTCTTACCGTGATATTTCCGTCCGTCTGCCAAAGTTTAATTTTTCCAACGTGGAAATAGTGAGATTGAATTATCCTAATAAATTTTTAAATTATTGCCTGTTTAAAATATTTAAGCGGCCGAAAATAGATCGGCTGCTGGGAGCGGATTTATTTTTTTTGCCTAATTTTAATTTTATCGCTTTGAGCAGGGAATGCCGAAAAGTGATTACCGTCCATGATTTGTCGTTTATCCGTTACCCGTATTATTTTTCTCATCGGCATAATTTTTGGCAAAAAAATGTCAATTTGAAAAAATTACTGCGTTCGGTTGATAAAATCATTTCCGTGTCCAATCATACCAAAGAAGATATAAAAAATTTATGCCGTATCGCGCCAAAAAAAATCCAAACGGTTTATTCCGGCATCAGCGCGAAATATAAACCGATTGACAAGCAAGATGAATATTTGGCGGAAGTGAAAAAAAAATATAATTTGCCGGACAAATTCATACTGTTTTTGGGCACGATTGAACCGCGGAAAAATATTGAAGGCATTATTGAGGCGTACGAGCATTTTCGCGACAACCAATATTCAGACTTGATCCATTTTGCCGGGCAGGCGGAAGTAAAAGATGATATAATAAAATTGGTTATTGCCGGTCATAAAGCTTGGGGCTACAAAAGCGTTTACGAGCGGGCGCGGGCGAGCAAATATAGCCGCGATATTATTTTTACCGATTATGTCGCGGGCGAAGACAAACCGTGCTTGTATAATTTGGCGGTCATGTTTGTTTATCCCAGTTTTTACGAAGGTTTTGGTTTTCCGCCTTTGGAAGCGGCCGCCTGCGGCACGCCGAGTATTGTCAGTAATTGCGCCAGTTTGCCGGAAGTGATGGGCAATGCGGCGATTTTGATTGACCCTTATAACATTACTGATTTGGCGCAGGCAATGGCGAATTTGGCGTACGATAAAATTTTACGCGCCAATTTGTCGCAAAAAGGAATAGGGCGCGCTAAAAATTTTTATTGGGAAAAATGCGCGCGGGAAATGATTGAAGTGTTTGAGTCATTAAAACATAATAACATTAACCCAATCTGAAATCTAAAATTTTTAAAATTCGCTTTGTTTTATACAGTATTTTAAGCTTGATAATATTATTTTTAATTTACCAAGCAACTGTTCCGTTTGGCAAAATCACTTACGCGGTTAGCCCGTGCGATAGTTCTTTTTTTATCCAAAAGTTAAAGCCGAAAGACAGGTTGGCGGAAGTGGACAAAAAAAATTGCGCGCAAAAAATCATCGGCGAGCCGATTTATTTTAATCTAAATACTGAACGCACTTTTAACGAGGCAAAAGTAACTTTGACTTATCGCGATAGCGGTCAGAATAATATTATGGAAATGGGATTGCAGGCGGACAAGCAAAAAAATTATTGGTTAAAATCTTTGGAGAATAAAATTATAGATAAATTAAATTGGAACAAAATAGAAGATAATGGCGTGACGTTGTTACAGCGCAAGCCGAAATTTACCGGCGTGGCTGAATTTTTAAAAAATGTAAATAATTTAAAACGTGAAGAAATTTTAACTTATCAATATGATTTGCCCGTGCTTAAATATATTCAAGGTTACAAAACTGAAACGGGATTGCTTCGTCACTCCGTTCCTCGCAATGACATCCCGCCTTTGCGCGGCGCGTACCAATTTTATACCTATATTAAAAATGAGCCGCTTAATTTTAATTTTACTTTCAGTGATTTAAATATCAATCAAGACGCGGATAATATTAAAATTACCGTCTATCACGATAACGCGCCGGTAGCGGAAAAAGAATTAACGGACGCGCGCGGCGGGGAAGAGAGGCGGGAAAAAATATCGGCGGGCGAGTTAAATTTTAATTTAAGCAATTTACCCGAAGGTTTTTATAAAATCGCCGTCAGCGCGGATGATGATGTCATTACGGAAAAAATAGACAGCTCTCAGCAAATTATTTCTTTTATCAATAGAATTTGGCTGGCAGACCCCGCCTTTTCTTTTCCTCCCCTTACTAAGGGGAGGATTAAGGAGGGGTTGACTTTATATGCTGACGCGCCGGAAGTAACTATCAGTACCTTAAACGCCGCAAGCCTGCAAACGGTTTTAGTTAATGAACAAGAATTAAAATTAGCCGAAACTTACCGTCAATTTTCTTTGCCAACACGCCAAGCCAAAAGTAAAATATACTTAGAAAAAAGCGACGTGATTATTTCCGGCGCCGGCGTGTTCAGTTTTTCCGACGGCTCGCTTTACAACCCGAATTATAAAAAAATGACTAAAGTAAGCGATGTTGACGCGGAAAAAATAAATTATGTTATTACCGCTTATCCGCCGGCGCAAACAACGGGCGAGTGGAAAACAAAAACAGTCTCGTTTGATTTGACCAAAGCTTTCCGCTATGAAAATAATTACAGTTTTATGATTTCCGTTCCCGGATTGATAGCCGATGATCAGGTTGAAGATTATGTTGAGATTAAAAATATTAAAGTAGAGTTGTCGGGAAAAACTTTGTGGCAAAAGTTAAAAAATTAAAAATTAAAAATTCCAATGCTATATTTAATAACAAAAGAAATATTCTACACCTTAACTTTTGCGTTATTTATTTTTAGCGCGCTTGAATTATTTTTCCCCAACATCGTTCAGGCTTATTTCAGCCTTAATTTCGTCTTGATTTTGTGGCTTTTGAGTGGTATAGTGGCAATAGTTGTAAAATTAAAATAAATAATATGATTGACGGCGTTATTGTAAAAAAATTACCGCTAAACAAAGATCCGCGCGGCTGGCTCGCTGAATTTTGGCGCAGTGATGAGTTGAAAGATTTTTCGCCGGTGATGGGGTATATGAGTATGACCAAACCGGGTATTGTGCGCGGACCGCACGAACACGTGTATCAATCCGACTGTTTTATTTTTGTCGGGCCGGGATCATTTCATCTGCATTTATGGGACGCGCGCACCGCGGCGCATCGGCACGGTCCGTCCAAGACGGCAAAACAATATGAAGTTTTGCGCGTCGGCGAAAAAAATCCGATTTTGGTTATTGTTCCTCCGGGCGTGGTGCACGGCTATAAATGCGTTTCCAAAACCGACGCCTTGTCCATAAATATTCCGAACAAATTATATCGCGGCGAAGGAAAAAAAGAGGATGTTGATGAAATCCGCTGGGAAACCAACCCGGAGTCGCCGTATAAAATAAATTAAATATGTCATTCCCGCGAAGGCGGGAATCTCAAGCTAATATTAGATTCCCGCCTTCGCGGGAATGACAATACTTTAAGTATGAGCACCGAAGAATGCATCTTTTGCAAAATTGTCGCGGGCGAAATTCCGTGTCACAAAATTTTTGAAGACGACAAAGTCTTGGCTTTTTTAGATATCAATCCCGTGACCGATGGGCACGCTTTGTTAATTCCCAAAGAACATTACCAGCTGATGCCGGATGTGCCGGATGATTTATTGGCTTATCTTTTTTTAAAAACCAAAGAATTAATGCCAAAAATAAAAACGGCGATGCAAGCTGATTATATCGGCCTTTCGGTCGTCGGCGTGGATGTGCCGCATTTTCATATTCATATTATTCCGCGAAAGTTTGACGACGGCCTCGCAAATTTTTGGCCAACCAAAAAATACGCGGCTGGGGAAGCGGAAGAAATAGCGCAACGCATCATTAAGAACGTTAAAGCATAAAAACATTAAAACAAAATTAAAAAAATAATATGAAATTATTAGTTACCGGCGGCGCCGGTTTTATCGGCTCCAACTTTATTCACTATTGGCTGAAAAAATATCCCACTGACCAAATAACTAATTTGGACGCGTTAACCTACGCGGGTAATATTGATAATTTAAAAGATTTGCCCAACAGTCAAAATTACCGCTTTGTTATGGGCAACGTTTGCGACTCGCAGATAGTGGATGAACTGATGAAAGAAACGGAATTGGTTGTGCATTTTGCCGCGGAAACTCACGTAGACAATTCCATTAAAGACGCGACGCCGTTCGTACGGACGAATGTTTTGGGCACGCAGGTAATACTAGACGCGGCTTTAAAATATAACGTTCGGTTCCACCACATTTCTACCGATGAAGTATTTGGCATGTTGACAAAAGACGAATCTCCTTGGACCGAAACCAGTCCATACGACCCCAGAAGCCCTTACAGCGCTTCCAAAGCGGCCTCCGACCATTTGGTGCGCGCTTATTGGCATACGCATAAATTGCCGATAACTATTTCCAACTGCTCCAATAACTACGGTCCGCGCCAGCACAAAGAAAAAATAATCCCGCTTTTTATCACCAACTTATTGCAAAATAAATCAGTGCCGGTATATGGCACCGGACAAAATGTGCGCGACTGGCTGTATGTAGACGATCATTGTTCGGCGATTGACGCGATAATTTCGCGCGGAAAAATAGGGGAGACTTATTTAATCGGCGGTAAAGGAAACAAAGAGCAAGAGATCACTAACTTGGAATTAACCAAAAAATTAATTTTTCTTTTAGGTAAAAACGAGAATTTAATTGAATATGTTACCGACCGCAAAGGCCACGATTTTCGTTACGCGATTGACGATAGTAAAATACGCGCGGAATTAGAATGGGAACCGCGAGTTAACTTTGACGAAGGTTTAAAGCGAACGATTGAATGGTATGAAAAAAATGCAAATTAATATGAAAAAACAAGTAATCGTTCACGATCACGATAACAAAAAATTTAAAGTTAGCGTTGACAAATTAACTTTTCGTCCGTCTATTTATGGCATTATCATAAAAAACGGCAAGGTTTTATTATCCAAACAATGGGATGGTTATGACTTTCCGGGCGGAGGAATAAAGCTGGGCGAAACAGTAGAACAGGCGCTTACGCGCGAAGTCTGGGAAGAAACCGGATATAGAGTAACAAGAGAAAAATTTATCGGCTGTTTTGACGCTTTTTTTCGCCTTTTATTTTCCAACGAAGATCGTCAGTTTATTTTATTATATTATACTTGCAAAATTAAAAGCGGAAAAATTAGTACAGCAAATTTTGATAAAGATGAAAAAAAATACGCCGGCGCCGCCGAGTGGATTGATTTAAAAGACATTGATAAATTAAAATTTTATAATTCGGTTGATAGCGTAAAATTGATTAAAGAGGCGGCAAAAATTTCAAAAAAATAAGTAAACGATTTATTAGTGTCATTCCCGCGACCTTGCCTACCGGCTCGCCTCGTTGAAGCTCCGGCGAAGCGGGCAGGCAGGAAGCGGGAATCTCAAACTAATATTAGATTCCCGCCTTCGCGGGAATGACAAAAGTAACGAATGTTATGAATAAAAAAATATTAATCATCGGCTCGCGCGGCATGCTTGGACAAGAATTAATAAAGATTTTTCCGGAAGCGGTCGACTGGGATCGGGCGGAAATTGATATTACGGACAAAGAGCAAATAGAAAATAAAATAAAAAATTTAAAACCGGAGGTTATTATAAACTGCGCGGCTTATAACGCCGTTGACGCCTGTGAGGAACCGGAGCAGTTTTTTTTAGCGAAAAAAATAAACGGCGACGCGGTCGGCTATTTAGCGGATGTTTGTTTAGAAATTGACGCGGCACTTATACATTATTCAACTAATTACGTTTTTGCCGGCGATAAACTTGCCGGTTATGCCGAAGAAGACAAACCTCAACCGCTGAATAAATACGGCGAGACAAAGTTAAGGGGTGAACAAGAATTATTAAAACGCCCGAATTTAAAATACTATTTAATTCGCACTTCAAAATTATTCGGCGAACAGGGAACAAGCGAACTGGCCAAAGAAAATTTTTTTGCCAAAATGTTAAAACTGGCGGATTCGCGCGATGAGTTGCAAGCGGTTGATGACGAGTTAAGCAATTTTACTTACGCGCCGGATTTGGCGCAGGCAACGAAAGATTTGTTGACAAAAAATTATCCGTTTGGAATTTATCACCTTATCAATGAAAATCCCGGCACTTGGTATCAGGCGGCGCAAATTTTGTTTGACATAACCGGCAAAAAGATTAAACTTATAAAAGTGTCGGCCGATGCTTTTCCGCGGTCGGCAGAGCGGCCAAAATATGCGATTTTATTAAATACCAAACTGCCAAAATTAAGAAATTACGAGGAAGCGCTAAATGAGTTTATAAAGTTAGAAAGTTTATAAAGTTAGAAAGTCCAAAACAACGATTACTTTATGAACTTTTCAACTTTATAACTTTTAAACTAAGTTTATGCGTGGCATTATTCTTTCCGGCGGCTCCGGCACGCGCCTGTCGCCATTAACTAAAATTACCAGCAAACAGCTGCTGCCGGTCTACAACCGGCCGATGATTTTTTATCCCTTAAACACGCTGATTAAAGCGGGGATTAAAGAAATTTTAATTATTGTTGCGCCCGAGCGGGCGGGTGATTATTTAAACTTATTAGGCAGCGGTAAAGAATTCGGCTGTAAATTTACTTACGAAATTCAGGATCATCCGCGCGGTCTCGTGGACGCTTTTATTATCGGTGAAAATTTTATTGACCAAGAAAGCGTGTGCATGATTTTGGGCGACAATATTTTTGCCGATGATTTGAGCGAAGAGATAAAAAGTTTTAAAACCGGCGGCAAAGTTTTTGCTAAAAAAGTACCGGATCCGGAGCGTTTCGGCGTGGTTAAATTTGACGACAAAATGAAAGCGATAGCGGTAAAAGAAAAACCGAAAACTTGGATCAGCGACTACGCCATTACCGGGTTATACATTTACGATAACCGCGTCGTGGAAATCGCCAAAAACGTAAAGCCGAGCGAGCGCGGCGAACTGGAAATAACCGATTTGCATGATTGGTATTTAAAGGCAGGCGAGTTGGAAGTGGCAATGGTTAACGGCGAGTGGATTGACGCCGGCACTTTTGACAGCCTCTTGTGCGCGCAAAACTTGGCGAAAGAAAAGTTGGCGGACAAATTAATAATATAAAATCTTACAAATTACAAATTTAAATACAAATATACAAATACGGCTTACAAAATTTGTGTAATTATTTGTATATTTGTAAAAGATTGGTAATTTGTAAGAGTAAATACAGAATAAAATTCTATGAGCATTATAAAGAAAGCTATTATTCCCGTCGCCGGCGCCGGCACGAGATTCCTCCCGGCGACCAAAGCCCAGCCCAAAGAGATGTTGCCGATTATTGATAAACCGGTGGTGCAATATATCGTGGAAGAAGCGGTCGCGTCCGGCATTGAAGATATTATTTTGGTTACCGGTCCGTCAAAAGTTTCCATTGAAAATCATTTTGATTATAATTATGAACTGCAAGATTTTTTAAAAAAACAAGGTAAAGAAAAAGAGCGGCAAGCGGTAAAAGATATCGCCGATATGGCGAATTTCATTTATGTGCGGCAAAAGGGACCATATGGCAACGGTACACCGATCTTAAATTGCCGCCACGTCATCGGCAACGAACCATTCGCGGTTATCTGGGGCGATGATTTATTTGTCGGCGATAAAGAGCCGCGACTAAAACAACTAATCAAGGCGTACGAAAAATATACCGATCCGATTTTAAGTTGCTTTGAAGTTGATGATGAGGGCACGAGTAAATATGGTATTATTGACGGTGTGGAGACAGAAAAAGATATTATTCAGATAAAAAATATTGTCGAAAAGCCGGGACCGAAAAAAGCGCCTTCGCGTTGGGCGAGTATCGGCGCCTATATTTTAACGCCGGATATTTTTGATATTTTAGCGAAAACGGAATTAGGCAAGGATGGTGAACTTTGGCTAGTTGATGCGATTTTTTCCTTATCTAAAAAACGTCCGATTAATGCCAAAAAAATTAAAGGCGAGTTTTATGATACCGGTTCAAAAATCGGCTGGCTGAA
>JBAYGB010000029.1:0-8681 GCA_041666885.1 Patescibacteria group bacterium
AAAGAAATGGCGAGCCGCACCGGCGGCCAATTTTTGTCAATTAATAAAGTTTCCAGTTGCTGCAAAAGACCGACGGTGGAAACAGTAATATGCGTCGGACCGATGTCGGTAAATTTTAACCAAGCATTCAGCGCCGTTTTGACGCTGTCGTAATTGGCCAGCGGTTCGCCCATACCCATCAAAACGATATTAGAGATACGCTCGTCGCTCGATTTTTTTTCTTTTAAATAAGATCGCCAAAAACGCAATTGATCAACGATTTCATCGGCGGTTAAATTTCGTTTCAGCCCCATTTTGCCCGTGGCGCAAAAAGCGCAGTTCATGGCGCAGCCAACCTGCGTGGAAACGCAAACGCTGAATTGTCCGCGGGCGTTCGCCATCAATACTGTTTCTATTTTTTCTCCGTCCGTTAATTTCAGCGCGGCTTTAAAAGTGTCGCCCGCCTTGTCTTTTTGCAAATCAGACAATTGGCAAGAAATCCAAGGAACGTTGTCCGCCAAAGTTTGCCGCATGTTATTGGGCAAATTTAAAATATCGTTCCAGCCGGAAAATTTTTGATTAAAAAAGGCTTGCTCAATTTGCGTCCAGCGAAAAGCCGGTTCAACCGGGTAGAGAACACTAAATTGTTCTTTGCGACTTTGATTATTCATAGAAAATATTATGGCATAGAGATGCAAAAATAACAAATCTTGGGCTGATTTACGGAAGTTGGTATAATTTTTAAATTATGATAAAATAAAGCCATATGTTGTTTAATTTTATTATCATCATCGTCGGTTTGATAGTGTTTGAAGTGATTTCCAGTGTGGATAACGCCATTGTTAACGCCAATGTGTTAAAAACAATGCCGCCGCGCTTCCGCAAGATTTTTTTGTTTTGGGGTTTGTTATTCGCGGTATTTTTAGTGCGCGGCATTTTGCCGTTTTTAATCGTGCAATTCGCCAATCCGGATTTATCCATCATGGAAGTTATTACCGCGGCGTTTTCCAGCAACGAATTGGTCGCGCAGTCATTGGAAGCATCACGGCCGGTACTTTTGCTTGGCGGCGGCGTTTATTTGTTTTTTGTGTTTTTGGGCTGGATTTTTTTGGAAGAAAAAAAATACGCTTTTTCCATGGAGGGTTTTATTCACCGCCAGTCAATTTGGTTTTACGCTTTCGCTTCGGTGTTTTTAACCGCCATTATTTATTTTTCCGTCCAAACCAATCCCATCCTTGCTTTATCCGCCTCCATCGGCGTCACTGCTTTTTTTATCACTGACGGTTTTAAGCGCAACGCGGAAGAAAAAGAAAAAGAATTGCTCGGCGGAAATTTAAGTGCCTGGAGCAAGCTTTTGTATCTGGAAGCGCTGGACGCCTCTTTTTCCATTGACGGCGTTATCGGCGCGTTCGCTTTTACGATGTCCGTGCCTTTGATTATCATCGGCAACGGTATTGGCGCTTTCGTGGTAAGAGAAATCACCATCAAAGGAATTGATGTTATCACCAAATTCGTTTATTTAAAAAATGGAGCGATGTACACTATCGGCTTTTTGGGCGCAATTATGATTTTGGAAAGTTTCGGTCAGGAGTATCCGTTTTGGCTCGCGCCTTTAAACACCTTCTTACTTTTAGGAGTATTTTTTTATCTCTCTTACCGCGAGCTTAAAAAACATCCAGAGATGTTAGCTGACAGCAAATAACCTATGATTTGGTTGGTTTACGCGTTATGTTTAACGCTGTTTTTTATTTTATTCACCTACGCTTGGGCGGCTTTTTCGTTCGCTCCTTGGGTGCCTTGCTGGCATAAAGATTTAGCCAGAATTTTTAAACTCGCTCAACTTAAAACTGGCGAAATTTTTTACGATTTGGGCTGCGGCAACGGCAAAACCGTTATTTATGCCGCTGATAAATTTAAAGCCAAAGCCATCGGTGTTGAATTCGCTTTGCCGCTTTATTTCATTTGCAGAATTCGGCAAATAGCCGGCGGTAAAAACAACGTTGTCTTTAAATGGAAAAATTTATTTAACGAAAATTTAGCGGACGCGGATGTGGTTTATTTTTTCGGCGTGCCCGATTCCATCAAATTAAAATTAAAAGAAAAATTGGAGCGGGAATTAAAACCGGGCGCGCGGGTGATATCTTATGTTTTTTCGGTTCCCGGCTGGACGCCGGCGGTGGTTGATAAACCAACGCCTGATGCCGCTGACATTTATTTGTATTTTCGCTAGCGCTTGAATTTAATTTTTTAACGCTTAAAACAGATCCGAATTTCGAATCTGTTATTTTTTTTGTTCGCAAACCCACGAAGCAGGCTTGACAAAATCGTATATCAGAGTATACTTATCTAAGATAATATCTATCCACAATCTATGATAGTCAACAATACCATTCTTTACGCGCTGTTAGGCTTGATTTATTTATCAAAAAATCCTCGGCGCAGCGTCAAAATATCCGAAATCGCCCAAGCGGAAAAAATTTCCGTTTCTTTTTTGCAAAAAGTTTTTCAAGTTTTAAGCCGCGGTAAAATAGTAAAGGCGACCTTTGGTCCGAACGGCGGTTTTGTTTTGGCTCGCCCGGCAAAAAAAATAACCTTGCACCAAATTATCAAAATAATGAAACCGGAAGAAAACAGAATGGCCAAGACTTTTATGTGCGAAGTTTGCCGCCACCGCGACGGCCGGTTGTTATTGCACTTCATGATGCATTTGCGCGATGATTTTTTGCAATATGCGAAAAGTTTAACGCTCGCGGATTTAGTAAATCATAAAGATTAAAAATTTAAAATAAACATATGGACACAGCAAATTTTTTGAACCAAAAAAACAAAATCAATTTAAAGAGCCGGCTAAAACACCCGGCGGTAATAATCGCCGCGATTATTATTTTATTAGGCACGAATATTTTTGCCGCGCAAAAACTTTTTGTAAATCAGGGGAAAATTCAGGGTGAAAAATTAGTCAATGCCGCCAAGCAGGTAAAAACAATGGAATTGGGCGTTGACGGCAACGGCCAGGCCAACATTGAAACAACCGGCACCGTTAAAGCGGACAATCAGGTTGATATTTTCGCTTTGGCCGCCGGCACCGTCAAAGGAATTTATTTTAAAACCGGCGACAAAGTAAGCGCCGGTCAGCTATTGGTTTCAATTTACGACAGTACCATCGCCGCCAGTTTAGCTAACGCCCAGACCAGCGTTAATAATATGCAATTAAGCCTTAATTCCAATGAACGAACGCTCGCGGAGAATATTAAACAAGCGGAATTGGGGGTAAAACGCGCGCAAGAATCAATTGAGAGCGCTAAAATCGGTTTGCAAACGGCGCAAGATAATTTGGCAAACGGCCAAAACTTGCAGGAAAAAAGCAAAGAGGATATAAAGAACAACGCAGTTATCGCTTATTATAATTATCTTAACGCCGTTAACAATGCCCTGGATCAAATTAATTATTTGATCGGCGCGGAAAAAGACGGCATGCAGCTTCCCGGAGTGGCTTTAACATTAGGGGTAAAAAATAGCCAAACATTAACTGATGCCAAAAATAGATATTTGTCAATTGATGATATTTACCAACAACAAACGCAAGTGGAAATTAATGGCGACAATATAATGGCCGGTTCGGCGTCAACAGTAAAATTATTATCACAGACTAAAGATTTAATTGACGCGACAATTATCGTATTAAATAATACTATCGCTAATTCCAATTTTATTGAATCCGCCTTGGTTTCCCAAAAAAACTCTTTTTCCGGTTTGCGGACAACGATTATCAATACGCAAACCGCGGCGCAAGCTACTTTGAATTCGCTGCAAAATATTGATTTAACCAACAAACGGGAAATTGATACTTTGCAGAACGCGGTTAATATTTCTCAAAATCAACTGACTCTGGCGCAAACCGGT
This sequence comes from Patescibacteria group bacterium, assembly GCA_041666885.1. Classification (GTDB taxonomy): domain Bacteria; phylum Patescibacteriota; class Patescibacteriia; order Patescibacteriales; family XYC2-FULL-47-12; genus 1-14-0-10-43-11. Next base: position 3,883 of record JBAYGB010000029.1, read on the forward strand.
TATGACACGGCGGTTGGCGCTTTGCAAAGCGCGAAAGAAGGCAAAGATCAAGCCTTAGTCGGTTCCAAAGCCGCTTTGGATAACGCGCGCGGACAATTTAATGTTTTACAAACACAGGCGGCCGATTTAGCCGTCAAAGCGCCGATAGCCGGACAGATTACGCAGAAGTCGGTGGAAATTGGAAGCGAAATGAGTATCGGAAAAAAAGTGGCGCAAATTTCTCAAACTGACGCGGTAAAAATAGTGACCGGTATTTCTTCAGCGGATATTTATAAAATAAAAATAGGGGACAAAGCGAATATTAACGAAAAACTTCAAGGCGTTATTACCAACATTGATCCGGCCGCCGATTCCGCGACCAAAAAAGTAACGGTGGAAATCAGTTATGACAATAAAAATAAAGATTTGATTCCGGAAACATTGGTTAACGTAAAAATTCCGGTCAACGGGGAACTGGGAATATCGGGCGGCAGTTTTTTTGTTCCCTTGCAAGCGGTAGCGATTACTCCGAACGAAAAATTCGTTTTTATAATTAAAGACGGAAAAGCGATAAAAGTCGCGGTGGAATCGGGTATGACCGAAGGCGAAAAAATTGAAATTAAAAACGGACTGAAAAATGGCGATCAGGTGGTTGTGGAAGGAAATAAAGAATTGGAAAATGAAGATTTAATAGAAATAACACGTTGATTTGTCATTCCCGCGAAGGCGGGAATCTCAAACTAGTATTAGATTCCCGCCTTCGCGGGAATGACATTAAAATAAATTATGCCAATAGATATTCAAAATAAAACGGAACAACTTTCTTCAGATTCAAAATACTTGGCAAAGTTGGAATTTAATCCCGCCTTGCGCAAAACCTGGCTTAATTTTTTTGTCAGCAACTTTCGCGTGGTGGTTTTATTGATTATTTTGGTTTCCGTATGGGGAATCTATTCATTTACCAAATTGCCGCGCGAATCAAATCCGGAAGTTAAAATTCCGATCGCCGTCGTTATGACCGCTTATCCGGGCGTATCGCCGGCGGATATGGAAGAATTGGTTACCAAAAAACTGGAAACCGGCATTTCCGGCATCAAAGGCATAAAAAAAATCACTTCCACCTCCGCCAATTCGCTGTCGGCGATTACGGTTGAATTTGAAGCCAAACAGGATTTGGATGATTCCATCCGCCGATTGCGCGATAAAGTTTCCACGCTTAAAAATGAACTGCCGGCGGACGCGCAAGACCCGCAGGTGAAAGAAATTTCACTGGATGACGAACCGATTTGGACTATCAGTATTTCCGGGCCGTATGACGGCTTGACAATGCGCCGATACGCTGATGATATCGCGGATGAATTGGAAAAAGTTTCCGGCGTGCGCGAAGTTAATGTTTCCGGCGGCGATGAAGTGGAATTTGAAGTGGCATACGACCCGCAAAAATTAATTTTTTATAATCTTTCGCCGGATTCGGTCAATCAGGCGATAAAAGCGACCAATCTCGCGATGCCCGCGGGTAATTTTACCGGCAATCAATTCAATTATGCCATTCGTTCCGACGCGCGCGTTTTTACCGCTGAGGCCATTGGCAATATTCCCATCGCTCACAGCGAGAGCGGCGATCCGGTTTATGTAAAAGATGTCGCGGCCGTTAAAGAAAAAACGATCAAGCGAACATCTTATTCGCGCCTATCGATTGAAGGCGGCCAGCCAACCGACGCTATCAGTTTATCGGTGGTAAAAAAAACCGGCGGCAATATCGTTGAGACGATTGACGAAAGCAAGGCGGCCGTTGATCAAATGCTAAAGAAATTACCAACCGGCATTCGCTATGATACTACCATTGATATGGCGGAAATAATCGGCAAACAGTTCAACCAGCTGACACACGATTTTATTTTAACGATAATTTTGGTAAGCGTGGTTTTGTTTTTGATCGTCGGTTTAAAAGAGGCGTTTGTCGCGGGCATGGCTGTGCCGCTGACTTTTTTTATCACTTTCGGCGTGATGAGCGCGGCCGGCATTACTTTAAACTTTCTTTCCATTTTTTCTCTGCTTTTGTCGCTAGGGCTTTTGGTAGACGACGCGATTGTCGTCGTATCGGCGACTAAGCAATATTTGCGCACCGGTAAATACACGCCGGAAGAAGCGGTACTTTTAGTATTGAACGATTTTAAAGTCGTTTTAACAACAACCACTTTAACCACGGTGTGGGCGTTTTTGCCGCTGTTATTATCAACCGGCATCATGGGTGAATTTATAAAATCAATTCCGATAACCGTGTCCGTAACCTTAACCGCCTCGCTTTTAGTGGCGCTGATGGTTAATCATCCGCTTGCCGCCGTTTTGGAACGCATTCGGTTGACGCGCAAATTTTTTTGGCTGATGATTGTCGGTTTGTTCGCTGGCGGCGCGTATACGGCGATCCGGGGTTCATGGTACGCGTATTTGGCGGCGGCTCTGTTCGTAACGGCGGGGATTTTAATCCGGTGGTATTATCGGGGCGGGGAAGCGGTTTTGCGAAACAATAAAAATTTAATGGAAGCGGAAGCGGACGATGACGAATTGATCAAAAAGAAATTGCGCGAACAAGGCACGCACGAAGACGATAACTGGTTCAGCCGCGCGATTCACGGCGTCATTCATTTTAATAAAATTTTACCGTATTACGAAAAAACTTTACGCGCCATTTTAGCGACCAAAAAAACGCGCCGACAAACTATCGCCGCCGTATTGGTTTTATTTACCATCGCTATGTCGTTTTTAGTCACCGGCATCGTGCCGACGGAATTTTTTCCAGCCTCCAATGAAGATACGATAAGTATTTCCATTGAAGCGCCGATTGGTTTGCGTTTGGAAGAAACGGACAAGGCGGTCGTGCAAGTGGAACGACAATTGTTGAAATATAAAGAAATTGAAAATTTTTCCACCGTTTTAGGACGAGGCGGGTCTTCGTCAGTATTATCCGCCGGCGGCAGCAATTCAAATTTGGCAAGCATTGCCGTTCGGCTGGTTGATTCCAAAAAACGAACGGTCGCTTCTTATGATTTGGCTTCAAAAATGCGCGCGGATTTTAAAGCGATTACCGGCGCAACCGTTACGGTTGAATCGCCGCGCGGCGGACCGCCTTCCGGTTCGGCCTTTGAAGCGCGCGTTACCGGCGAGGATTTACAGGCGCTGGACAAAATCGCCCACGATTTAAAGCCGATTTTATCGGGGATTAAGGGCGTAACCGATTCGCAGATTTCTTTAAAAGACGCGCCGGCGGAATATAGTTTCTTGTTGGAACCGTCAAAATTGGAAATGAATAATTTAAACGCGGCCATGGTCGGCAGCGTCTTGCGTTTGGCGATTACCGGCACGGAAGTTTCAACCGTCATTGAAAACGGAAAAGAAATAAAGATAATGGCGCGGTTTGACGAGCGCGCGATTCCCAGCTTGGAAAGTGTGCAAAATCTGCAAGTGGTTAATAAGCGCGGGCAGTCGGTGTTTTTAAAAGATGTGGCGAAAATTGAATTAAAGCCGTCGGTGGCGTCCATCAGCCGCGTTGATCAAAAGCGGACGGTATTATTATCCGCCGGCGTTGACGGCGCGACCCGGCCGAACGCGGTGCTCGCGGAATTTCAGCAAAAAATAAAAAACTATAAATTGCCGGACGGCTACGCGATTGTTTACGGCGGTGAAAACGAGCAGAATCAAGAGTCGGTTTATTCAATTTTGACCGCGATGGTTTTGGCCGGAATTTTGATTATTTCCACGCTCGTTATTCAATTCAACTCGTTTAAAAAAGCGCTGATTGTTTTAATCACCATTCCGCTCGCGCTGATCGGCGTATTTTTCGGCCTCGCGGTTTTTCGCATCTCATTAAGTTTTCCGGGACTTATCGGCTTACTGGCGCTGTTTGGCATCGTCGTTAAAAACGCGATTATTTTAATTGACAAAATAAATCTCAACCTTAAATTCGGCATTCCGTTTGAAGAAGCGATTGTGGACGCGGGCAAATCGCGTTTGGAAGCGATCTTCATCACGTCCATTTGTACGATTTTAGGTTTAATTCCGGTAACGCTGTCCGAAGCGACTTGGACCGCACTCGGCAGCGCCGTAATCTTTGGGTTAACTTTGTCTTCCTTTTTAACCTTATTTATCGTGCCGACATTATTCAGAATGATGATCGGAGAGAAAGAAAGATTTTAAGCAAGTTATAAGTTTAAAGTTAAAAGAAAAAGCCGCCTAGCTTTTACAAGCTGGCGGCAGAAACATAAAATGAACATCTCAATTAGCTGCTAGGAATTACTTGTTTAAGGGGAATTTCGTTGAGTTGATTAGTGGGTGTTAAGAACAAATTAGCGCTATACCCATAGCCCAGCTTTTGCAATTTATCTACCTCCTCCTGATTGTCGATAACGATACAGTACATATCCATAACTGATTGACTTTCTTTTTCTCGCGTGCTAAATTAGAAAGAATTTGAAAACGTTCTTTAAAAAAGAAAAAAGGAGAAAGATCGTGGATGAGATAAAAAATATCATTGTCACACACGGCGAGGATCCGGACGGCATAATTTCCAATGCGTTGTTAGGCATTCGTCTGCGATCTAACTTCAAAAGATATTTTGTGGGTTACAGCCAGCTAGTGGAATTTTTTCAGCGGCTGAGTCAAAGTGAAGAAGAAATAAAAGACAAAAATTTATATTTTGCCGACCTAAACTGCAATGATGATATTTTGCCTTACCTGCAAAAAATTGCACGGTTGGCAAAATCTGTTATTTGGCTTGACCATCACGAAAACACCCACCAAAATTTGCCGGCTTTGGAAAGAAT
>JBAYGB010000030.1:0-8580 GCA_041666885.1 Patescibacteria group bacterium
GTGGAGAAGCTCCCAAGGGTTTGGCTGTTCGCCAATTAAAGCGGCACGCGAGCTGGGTTCAAACCGTCGTAAGACAGGTTGGTCTCCTACCCACTGTGGGCGTAGAAACTTGAGAAGGCGCTTCCTTAGTACGAGAGGACCGGGAAGCACGAACCTCTAGTGTACCAGTTGCTCTACCAAGAGCACTGCTGGGTAGCTACGTTCGGTTTAGATAAGCGCTGAAAGCATATAAGCGCGAAGCTGTCTTCAAGATTAGGTTTCATAGGTTCGTTATAGACGATGACGTTGATAGGCCTTAGGTGTAAGCCCCGTAAGGGGTTCAGCCGAGAGGTACTAATAAACCATTACTCTTCACCTTTTAGTTTTCATCAGATTTATATATTGCTTACCAAAATACTACAAACATAGAAATAAAACGCACAGTCTTGGTGCTTTGAGCGGAGTGGGTACACCTGATCCCATCTCGAACTCAGAAGTTAAGCACTCCAGCGCCGATGGTACTTGGGATTATTCCCTGGGAGAGTAGGCCAGCGCCAAGACCGTGCGTTTTATTTTTTTTCTCAAAATTCCCTGGGAGAGTAGCCCGCCGACTCGGCGGGCAAGACCGTGCGTTTTATTTTTTACGCAAAAAAAAGAGCGCCAACCGGTATTGCTGGTTGGCGCTTGTCAAATCTCAGTCTGTGCATATTAAAGGCGCAAAACTAAGTTCCCCAAAAACATTATCTGGATTATCTTTGAAAAGTTTTCCCATCGCCTCTGTTATTGTTCCGCCAGAAAAGATATGATCTTCATGTCCTTCCGCGTGAACAAAAAAGAAAATAGGAATATTGCCGCAATCATCGCCCCGCTCTTCCTCTGTTAGTTTTCTTCTTTCTGAAATTATTTTTATAGCCATAATTTCCTCCTTAATTTTTGGCAAAATCCACAGAAAAAACATATCAAAATTTTTCAGCAATGTCAAGAGTTTAATAAAAAATACAAAAACTATACTCTCTTCCGTCTAAATTTCAATGCGTTTTTTTTCAAAATTATTTACTGTTTGCCTAGCCGAAGCTTTAGCATAGGCTGGTCATCTCGGTGCTACGCGCGGAGTTCGTAGATAGAAGACAGTCTCTTAATTTACGCTTTGGCATAGAGTTTGTTTTTTAAATAAGCTTGGGCATAAATGCCCAGGCTAGAAATCAAACCCGTTTAAACGGGTTTAGAATGAAGCAATGTAAAAACAAAAGATTAATTCCGATTTATCGGGATTGAATATAAGCCCAGCCATTTATGGCTGGGCGGTTTTTTTGTTTTTACGCACCATTTTCGTGGCGCGATTTTTGTTTGACTTCGGAGGGTAAAAGTGGGAAGATTGTTAATGTTAAGTTTTTAGAAATAATATGTTTGATAAAATTTTCAAAAAGAAAAGACTAAGAACTGAAAACACATGGGTGTTTGTTGATGAATCTGGTAAACCAGAAATTTTTTCAGCAAAAGGGGAAAATTTAGTAAAAAAAGGATGTGCATCAAAGTATTTAGTGTTATCATCTGTGCGGACAAAAAATCAACTTATTTTGCAACAGCAAGTTACTGATTTTAAACTTCAACTCTTAAAAGAAAATACCTTAAAAAATTATTTTTCTTCATCCTATGGTTTGGATAATTTTCATGCAAGTAATGATTTCCCAGAAATAAAAAAAAGGTTCTACGAATTTATTAGAACGCTTGATATTAAAATTAATGTAATGGTTGTGGAGAAAACAAAATGTTATTCTAATCTTCAGACAGATCCAGGAAGGTTATATGGTTTTATGGCAGGACAATTACTTAAAGATATTTGTCATAAAGCTAAACATACCGAAATTGTATTTTCAAGAAAAGATAGCAAACTTAAACTCAGAAAAGAACTTGAAATTGAAGTTGAAAGGGTTAGATTAAATTATATAAATCATCATGAGAATTTAAATAATAATTTTAAACTTACATATTATCACAATCCTCATTATACTCACGGAGGATTACAGATTGCGGATTATATTTCTTTTGCAGTCTTTCATGTATTTGAGAATAATAATTATGAATGGTTTGATCTTGTTAGTGATAAAATAGGGTGTATTAGAGATATTTGTAATAAAAAATGCTTTACTTATCGCAATCCACCTAAGCTATCTACTTAAAGAAGTGCGAACTTCGCACGTTTCACTAAGCAGACTGCGATTAATAAAGCATTTATAAATATAGTATAGCGTACAATTGTTCGCTTGTCAAGTGTCTTATATATTATTTAAATTAAAAAAATAAAATTAAATAATAATTTTACACCGCGGTTTTTGTCGCAAAATAATTTACAATATATATAAATTCGTAATTAGTAGTATTATGCAACAAATCCTAGACCTCCACATCCATTCCCGCTATTCGCGCGCCTGTTTCAAGAAAAACAACAAGCAAAATGATTTAATATGAAACAAAACAATTTTCAAAAAGGCGAGATTATAATTTATAAGTCCTCAAAAAATGAGACTGAATTAAAAGTAAAGCTAAAACAGGAAACCGTATGGCTTTCTTTAGATCAAATGGCAGTCTTGTTTAACAGGGATAATTCGGTTATTTCCCGCCATATAAAAAATATATTTCAAGAAAAAGAGCTTGACCGAAAGGCAGTTATTGCAAAATTTGCAACAACTGCCGCGGACGGTAAAACTTATCAAGTGGAATATTATAATTTAGATATCATTATTTCCGTTGGATATAGAGTAAAGTCGCAAAACGGAGTGAGGTTTAGAATATGGGCTACAAAAATTTTAAAGCAATATCTAGTAAAAGGTTATGCCATCAACGAAAAACGGCTTTTGGAAGCGAGAAATAAATTTAACGAGTTGCAGGAAACAATTATTTTTTTGCAAAAGCAGTCAAAAAAAGAATTATTTTCCGGACAAGAAGCGGAAATTTTAAGTTTGCTCGCCGATTATTCAAAAACACTCACTGTTTTAGAACAGTATGACGAAGGAAAAATGTCTGACGGCAAAGGAAAGAAATCAAAATTTGTTTTGCGATACAAAGAATGCCGACAAATTATTACGGCATTAAAAAAAGAATTGGCCGCCAAAAAAGAAACAAGCGGTTTGTTCGGGCAGGAGAGACAAGGCATTTTTGAGGGGTTGATAAAAAATTTGTATCAAACATTTGCCAAGAAAGAATTATATCCGACGATAGAAGACAAGGCGTCGCATTTACTCTATTTAACCATTAAAGACCATCCTTTTACCGACGGCAACAAAAGAGTCGCTTCATTTTTATTTGTTTATTTTTTAGATAAAACAAATTATCTTTTTAAGGAATCAGGCGAACGAAAAATCAATGATAACGCTTTAATCGCGTTAGCTTTGCTTATTGCCGGAAGCGACCCGAAAGAAAAAGAAATAATGATAAAAATTATAAAAAATTTGATTAAAGCATAATTATGCAGCAAATACTTGATTTACATATTCATTCCCGCTATTCGCGCGCCTGCTCCAAAGATTTAACTTTGGAAAATTTGGACAAAGCGTGCCGCGTTAAAGGCGTTGATATTATTGCCACGGGTGATTTTACTTATCCGCAATGGTTTGATGCCATCAACAACCTCACCCCCAGCCCCTCTCCTTATAAAGGAGTGGGGAGTTCTGGTTTATATCAATTAAAAAACTCTGACGGGAAGATTAAATTTATCTTATCAACCGAATTGGCGTTAATCTATAAACAGGGCGAAGGGCACGCCCGCCGCCTGCATCTTGTCGTTTTGGCGCCGAATATCGCGGCGGTTAAAAAGTTCAATGAATATTTGGAAAGTCATAAATTCAATATCCGCTCCGACGGCCGGCCGATTTTGGGCATGAGCGCGATAGAGCTATGCAAAATATTGTTTAATATTGATGAAAAATTCATGGTTATTCCGGCGCATATTTGGACGCCGTGGTTTTCCATCTTTGGTTCCAAAAGCGGTTTTGACAGTATAAAAGAATGTTTCGGTGAATTTACAAAATATATTTATGCCTATGAAACGGGGCTTTCCAGCGATCCGGAAATGAATTGGCGCTTGTCCCAGCTTGATAATTTAACTTTACTCTCCAATTCCGACGCGCACAGCTTGCCCAATATCGGCCGGGAAGCGAACGTGTTTGATTTGGCTGAAATCAGTTACGCGGAAATTTACCGCGTGATTAAAGAAAAAGATTTATCAAACATTAAATACACGATTGAATTTTATCCGGAAGAAGGTATGTACCATTATGACGGCCACCGCGTCTGCAACGTGCGTTTGTCGCCCGCGGAGACCAAAAAAAATAAAGGCCTTTGCCCGGTCTGCAAAAAGCCGTTAACAATCGGCGTTTGTTATCGCGTGGATGAACTGGCCGACAGGGAATTGGGTTTTAAACCAAACAACGCGGCCGGCTATAGAAAGCTGGTGGAACTGGATAAAATTATTGCCGAGAGTTTGGATATCAAAAGCCGTTCGTCGCAAAAAGTGCAAACGGAATACCGAAATTTAATCAAACATTACGGCAATGAACTGAATATTTTAATTGACGAACCGTTAAACAATTTAACCAAATTCGTTTTGCCCGCGATTGTTGAAGGGATTAAACGAGTGCGCGCGGGAAAGCTGCTTATTGAACCCGGTTTTGACGGCGAATACGGCCTAATCAAAATTTTTAATCCGGCGGAAAAAGCGAGCAACAAACAAACCAGATTATTTTAATTGCCAAAATATTAAAAGAAAAGAAAAACCCCGCGCTCTAGGTTGTTATTCACCGATAACAATGCAGAGCGCGGGGTTTTTGTATGCAAAGACTATCTTCTCTTTTTTTTTGCAGTCTTGGCTTTTTTCTTGGTTGCCATATTTTATATCGCACCCCCTTTCGTTTGGATCTCTAATTTGAGTTAGAGACATAATTTTTTATCACTACTAACATTATAAATTAAATTTTTAATATTAACAATGGCAAAAATAAAATTGTCAATGAATTTTTGTTTAGTAAAAAATTTTTTCAGCGAATAAATTTTTTTTGATTTATTTTTTTTGATTTTTAAAATTTTTTTGGCGTGAATTATTTTTTAACAGCCCCAACCGCGACTTTATTTTTTCGCCATTCGTCCAAGTTAAAAATATTTTTTTTAAGCTTTTATCAAACTTTAAAATACGGGAGTTGCTAATAGCGGGGCGGTTGGCCGGCGGGTATTTTTATTTAATTTTAGCCAAAAATAAGGGTGATTTTTTTTCTTCCCTTGACAAAATAATTTAGCTGTGATAAGATGCAGGGTTAAAAACAAAGACCAAAATAAAAACAAAAAGTTGGCTTATACGGGATAGGCACGACAAGCATGGGGAATTTTCTTCCCGATTTTTCTGGCCTTGCGCTCGAAACTTCGGATAGAAAATTTTTCTGCCTGTCCCGCTCAAGCCAACTTTTTTTGTTGCCTAATTTTTTAAAAATTTTATTTTTTTAAAAAGTTATGCACAGGGATAAATCAAAAAAACTATAAAATTGGAAAAAATAAAAATATTTTTTTGTTTTACTATTTTAGTTTCTTGTCATTCCCGCGAAGGCGGGAATCTAAGAACAGTAAGAGATTCCCGCCTTCGCGGGAATGACAGCAATTAATTGTTTTTTTGTTTTATTGCTTTCTAGTTTTGATCTACTGGCGGAATATTATTTTCTATCACCTCGGGTGTAACAATAGTTTCCGGAGTTGAGCTCGCGGTCACGCCGATTAGACAAACTTCCTGCCAAGGACGGTAATGGCTCGCGAAAATTTGTTCATTGAGTTTTCCGTCCGGATAAGTCACTTTATAACTCAGGCTGGCGTCGGCGCCGGCATGCGCTTTTTCAGTGCATTTTTTTTCGCCGGGTTTCAGTTCCGTTGTCTCGATAATTTTAGCCGCCGGCGGAGCGACGATATTATAGATTTTCGGTTTCGCTTTATCAACCGCGCGTCCGTCGCGCGTGCCCCAAAAATCAAAATAAATATTGTTGCCTTCCAGGCGGCTTTGAATCAAAATATAGTTGGCGGTATCATTTTTAAATTTAAAATCCGGCGCCGGGTCGTAAATGGTCGCGTCGGTCCCGGCCGGTTCATAATAGGCGACGCGATAAGAATGATTGCGCCGTTCGGTTATCGGCAAGCCGCTCGCGAGCGCCGCGCGAAAAGCAGTCGTGCCGATTTGGCATAAGCCGCCGCCGTATTCGGGGGTGGTTTTATTTTCTTTTATTACCAATTCCGGCAGATATCCCGAACCGGCGTCAACTTTACCCAAAGTTTTTAAAAGCGAAAATTCTCCGCCCGGTTTGATAAGCGTGCCGTTAACGGCGGCCGCGCCCACGGCGATATTGTGGCGGCGATTGGACGGGGAGCCGGCATAGTTAGATTCACCGGTGCCGATGATTTCTTTTATTCCCAAATCGGAAGCGTCGGAACTGGTGACGGAACTTGCTATCTCATCAATTACTATGGCGATCGTTAGCGGACCGGTATCAGCCGAATCTTCCGCGGTTAGCAAAGCGTTTTCCAGTCGCGCCATCGTGGCGTCCGCATTTAATTTTTGGCCCGCATGGCTTGCTTTGAATTCGGTCACTCTGCCGCCGGTCAGTTGGAACTTCGCGTCTGTCGGTTCAATCAAAACGGCGGGCGCGATTTTTGTTTGCAAATAATCCGCGAACGCCTGCGGCTTTAAGCCGACAGTTACCGCCTGGTCGGCGGTTGATTGGTTTGCGCCCAAGACGGAGGCAAATTGATTTTTATCCAGCAGCCATTTTTTTTCGGCCGTACCGGCGGTTGATGACGCGGTTAAAGTTATCGGCGCTAGCGCCAGAATTTTTTCCGCCTGTTTTAAAATGTCTTGGTTCAATTCGGCGGCGTAAATTTTCGGATAGTCGGTTTTCAAAATTAAGGTCAGCGGCTGGTTATCCAATAAAGCCAATTTGGTTTTTATCTCCGCGACAATCAGATTATAATCAAACGCTTTGCCGTATTGTTCCGGGCTGACCGACGCTTTGCCGTTAATAAAAACAATTTCCGCGTCGCGCGCCGTATTTTCCATTTTCCCGAAATTTTCTTTGAGCATCGTCCGCAATTTATTTTCATCCAAATAATATGCAAGCGGTTCGCGGGGAGAAAAAATGAAAAGCCAAAGCTGGTCAATAATATTTTTAAAAATATTATTGCTTCGGCCGGCGGCAAAAAGCCGGTTAAGCGAATCGTCCGGCGAAAAAGAAAACAAATCAACCGCCGAATCGGGGGTCGCGGCGATGGAGGCGGGCAAGTTTATTTTTTTTGTTTGGTAGGCGATAGTCAAACCGGCGTCGCTGAAAGCGTCAATTTTTTCCGCGAGCAACTGCCGCGCCTCGGCCAATGTCTGGCCGCTTAAATCAATATCAGTTAGGCGGGCGCCGCGATAAAATTCAGCGCTGTATGATTTTTGGTAAGCGTAATAAAACAAGCCGGTGATCAAAATAACCAGCAATAAAATAACGGCGCCGGTTAAAATCTTTTGGACATTTTTTTTAACCGCCGCCGCTTTTTGGCCGGCAAAAAAACGAGACCGCCAATCGCCTAAATATTCTTTTAAGGATTTTTTAGTCTCGCTTGTTTTTATAATCGGATTGATTTTTTTTTCTTTTATTAGCCGTGGCACAACAAATGGGGGAGCGAAACGTGAAAATTTCGATTAATTTTCCGCGTCGCCGGTAAGTATTTCATTAAGAATGTCTTTGGCGTTTTGCCGGTCGGTTTCCCCCGATTCGTTGTCCAGACCGATGGTCAAACGCAAAATGTCGCCTTCTCGGACATCAGCCGGCAAAAAAATCAGGGGAAAATTAACGGTTTGTCCGTTCGGGTTGATTGATAAAATACCAAAATCTCCTTCAATTCTGTCCAAGGTGGCGGTTATTTTTTTCATAAATAAAAAATTATTCTTTTACTTTGACGACAATTTGTTTTTCCGTTTGCGCTTTGGGCAAAGTAACCGTCAGCACGCCGTTTTCAATCGTCGCTTCTATCTGGTCGCTTTTCACTTCCATCGGCAAAATTATGGAGCGGCTGAAAGAACCCCAGTAGCATTCTTGATAAAAGTAATCATCGTTATTTATCTGTTCTTCCATTTTACGCGTGCCGCGGATAGTCAATAAATCGTTATTGATGGCGATATCAATATCTTCCGGTTTCACGCCGGCGATGGTGGATTTAACGATAATCGCGTTTTTGGTTTGATAAACGTCAATCGCGAGCTGCCCTTCTTCGTAATCGTCCGCGAGCCATTGGTCTTCCGGCTGGACGTCGGTCGGTTTGGCGACAGGCGAAGAGTTGATATTGATATTGGCTTTGTGGTTATTAAGTCCGGTAAGCTTATTAAAAAAATCCATAAGGCCTGTGCTTAGATTGATAAAACTGTCTTTATTATAAAAGTATTTTTATAAAGAAGCAAGGGCAAACGATGAGAAAAATAAAAAACAGCCGTTTATTTTACGGCTGTTTTTTTTGGTGGGTGTATCTGGACTCGAACCAGAGACCTTCACGATGTCAACGTGACGCTCTAACCAACTGAGCTATACACCCAAA
>JBAYGB010000031.1:0-8254 GCA_041666885.1 Patescibacteria group bacterium
AAATTCGTAATTATTAATTCGTAATTGATTTATTGTGCCTTAAATAAGTCCTGACTACGAGCGTTAAAACTATCAGCGCGAAAATAACCGATCCGATTTTTATTTTATTTTCCGTGGAAGTCGCGCTTTGCGAAACAAGCCCCGCCGGCAAAGTTTGTTCTATTTTTAAATCAATAGCGCGCTCGGCTGATTCATCGTCCAGTTCGGTGGTGGTTGCGGAAATCTGCGGCCGATGAGTATTTTGCGGCGTGGTTGTGCCGTATGCTTGCTGTAATTTTTCAAGCAAAGTATAATCAATCACCTCCCCCGTACTTCCGCCGCCGATAGCCGGCGAAACAAACAGAAAAATACCGCCCAAAATATTGCCGCAAAGCAGCGTGAAAATACCAAAGCCGCCGCAATATTTAGCCGCCGTTTTTATCCCCCCTCTCATTAAACTGAGAGTTTTTTTATTCATAATCGCGCCCTAACCTTACGTCATCCATTTTCAAAGAGGAAGAGGAAAAATTGGCTAAAAAGTGTGTACAAGTGTGAATATTTGAGTATTATTACACTTGTTTGCTTTTTGTTAAAAATAATAAAAGCGGGTATTAATAACATGCCCACCACCCCCGCCCAGTCTTGCAGTAAAATAATGGGCGCATCTTCCCCCTCCTTAGAGGAGGGGGTTGGGGGGTGGTGGGAATTTAAAATTACAATCGTCTTATTAATCTCTGAGAAAAAAATATATTACAGAATGTCTATGAAATGTCTGACCTTCGCCGTCTTCTTATATTTATCAATCGCTATTATTATCAAATCACCGCGCGGCTCTTTATCCCAAAGTTTTTTCGCGCCGATATATTTATTAATTGCGTATTTCAGCGCCGTTTGTTTTTTCTGGCTCATCGCCTCTATGCCATCGCCATATGTTTGCGACAAGCGCGTTTTCACTTCCACAAACACCAGCCACTTATCTTTTTCCACGACGATATCCAGTTCTTGATAGCTATTTTTAACGTTCGTGTCTAAAACAATATAACCGTGCCGCGTTAAATATTCGCTCGCGATTTTTTCGCCGAACGCGCCGATTTGCTGATTTTTGTTCATAAATAAATTGCGATGATTTGCCTGATAATTAAATTTTTTTTGCTAATGTACTTTCTCGAAAAATCAAACCACACTTTTTTAAAATCTTCTCGGTTTAATTTTCTGACTTTGCCGATTTCCGGATCCTGCAAATAAATAAATTTTTTATCCAGCCCGCAAACAACCGAATAGTGCCCATCGGCGATTTCACCATCATTATAATCCGAACGGCCGCGCGAAAACCAATCTACGATTACCGGTACTTTTTTGTCCAGCCATTTTTTGATATCCGTAAAATCACTGCCGTTTTTTATTATCACTTTAAACCCAAATTGCTTTGCCGCTTTGGCAATGCCTTTATCACTAACCCCTGTTCCCGAAACCAAACCGGCCAGCTTGGCGAGTTCTTTCTCGGTTTTATACACTCCATAATAATCAAAAATGATTTTTAAAGAGGCCGGACCGCACATATCTGCGTGAAGCGTTTCTTGAAAAGATTTCATTTTCAATTTCATAAATGTAAATATTTAAATAGCTAAAAAGCAATATGTTTTTGCCATCGCTCATACAATTCTTTGGTCGCCCGCAAATCGTAGGCGCAATATCTGGCAATGTCCGGTGTTTTGCCGGCGCGAAAATAGGCGGGCACGTCGTGGCCGTTAATGCCATGGCTTTTGGGTGAAACAATACCGAACGCTTTGCAATAAAAATCAAGATTAAACTTTCGTATCGCGCCGTGAAAAGTCAATTGTTCCAATAAATCAATATGCTGATCCATCGCGTAGCGGTACGGCATTAAATTTTTGCTCGCTTTTACGCCGAGTATCGCGCTGCGGATTAATAAAAACGGGCAGTCAAACGCCCGCCCGTTAAAAGTGATAAATTGCCGATAGTTTTTTATACTCGCCCAAAATTTTGCCAAAATTTCCCGTTCATTGCCAGCCGAATATGTAATATTATTTTCCATAAAATCCGCCGATGGCTGAATTGAGCGGTAATAAACCGCGCCTTTGTTCGTCTCTGGATTTAACATCCCGATGCAAACGACCTCCGCGGTTACGGCGTGAAGCGCCAATTGCTCTTTGGCGTTTTCCCGCTCCTCGTCGGTGTGGGAAAATTTCAACAAATATCCCTGTTGTTGTTCGTCAAAACTTTCCCACTCCCGCCCGCTGGTTTCAATGTCAAAAATAATTTTGGACATATCAATTTAGAATAAAAATAAAATAATTAAGAACGGAAGCAAAACTCACCCATAAAAAATACGGGATTAATAAATAACCAGCTCGTTTATCAAGCGCGTAAAATTTAATCATTAAAACAATGATCAGCAGCCACAAAATAATAATGTCCAGCAAAGCCAAAAACGGATTATGGAGAGCGAAAAATAGAATTGACCATAGTGTGTTAAAAAACAAATGAATGACAAAAATTATCATCCCCGTCCGCGCCGCTTTATTCTGCCAGCCTTTTTGCCAAATTAAATACAAAGCAACGGCCATTAAAATAAAAAGCGTCGTCCAAACCGGCGCGAATATGAAATTCGGCGGGCTGAACTCCGGTTTGTTTAAACCCGCGTACCACGTGGGAATGACGGGCGTGGTAAAAACAGACCCGATGCCGCCCGCGCCCAGACAAAGCGCGAGCGCGCCGCAAAGTTTTGCCCAATTAACATTACGAAAAAAAATTTTCCTCCTTACCATAAAATTATTATTAAATAATAAGCATCTTAATTGTCCCGCTTTTCATTTAGGTTGTCAAAAAAATAAAAAAGCGTTTGGATTATTTTTTATAAACCCAAACGCTCAAGGATAAGAAAGACCCATTATTCTCGCGGCCCGGCGCATTTTTTCTATACTTTGTAAAATAGTATCATTGACCAAAACCGCTGAAATTCCTTTTGAAGCGGCGACAGCTGCCTTTCTTAATGGATAAGGTTGTCCGTCAAGACCGGCATACAAACCGGTGATTTCTCTTTGTTTGACGGTTAGACATTTTAATAGCTTCTCTACAATCTCCACATCTTCCTCTTTTTCTAAAATGCTTTGGCTTATTGGCATAACCGGCGGCAACAAAAAATAATTACTTTCAACTTCGGATTCTTTTCCATAGCCATCTAAATAAATTGGCCTTTGTAAAGCGCAAAAAGCGTACCATTCCCCCTCCGTAGTATCTCCGTTCAAATAATCACCATAATTAAAATCTTGCTTTTTCGTTTTTTCTCTGATCTTATCTGATTTATTTTCTGGCACACTGATTAAATATCCGTTAGCGTCTACCCCCCGCTTGATAGCCACCTTTATTCTAGGAACGGCATAAGTGCTGAATTTTGTTCCACGTGTTAAATCAAAATCGTTTAGCGCCTCAATCATTCCGATAATTCCTTCGTTAACCAAATCATTAAGAGTAAAGCTATGTCCACTGCTACAGCGCAAAAATCTAATAGCAATACTCTTTACCAATGGAATATTTATTTCAATAAACTCCGCGCGCGCTTGTTCGTCCCCGGTTTTTATTTTTGTTATATATTCTCGCTCTTCTTCTCCGCTTAAAACCATCAGCTATCACCTCTTTTCTTTTTTTATTTTTAATGTGCGTAAATTAAAAGATACCACTATGAAATAAAAAAATCAAGATCCGCAAGGCGCGAGCGCAAAAAAATAAAGGTCGCTTGACTTTTGTTAAACAACGTTCATAATAAAGACACAAAAAGTTCTTTTTATTTTCACCCTAATCATCTCTTGGAGGTACTATTATGAAAGGCTATAACGAAGCTATTTGCAATGCCGCTATCAAGGCTTTAATGGCCGCCTATCACAATTTGATGCAGACTACTATCAGAGAAGCGTTAGGCACCACACCGTACGGAAAAACTGACACTTTGGCTTTGGATGCCATACCGGAGATTGAAATTATCGCCCAAATTACTCATTTTGACCCGGAATGCATTATGGTAACGGAAGAATTGGGTAGGAAAGCAGCTGAGGAATGGCCGGCGCATTGCAGTCCCAAAGATCAACCGGTTATCTTCTTCTGCGATCCGACCGACCGTTCGCTGTTTCTAAAAAAATTTTTAGAAATATTTAAATCGGACAGAGCTTCTTCTGAAATCGGCGAGATTATTGCCGATCCGGAAAATCGAAAACGATGGGACGATATTGGCGGAACGCCCTGTTCCATTACTGGCGCCACCTCCGCTATCACCTGCTTGCATCGCGGCGTTGTAACTTTTTCCTTGATTTTGAATTATATCAGTCAGGAAATTTTTTTAGCTTGCAGCGCCGGAATCTATCAATACGGTTTACTTGACGCCGACAATAAAAGAATCGGCGATGATCTGACGGTAAAAAAAATCATCAGTGACGGAACGCCAATTGTTTTTCCTTGTATTGACGGCGATCAAAAATGGAAAAATTGGAAAAAGTATGTGACTTTTCTTGGCAAAAGCGGCTACAAAGAAAATTTTGACGACAGTATGATTTTTGTTGAAAAAGGAGACCAATATCTGCATCACGACCAGCCGGGCGGACCGTCTCGTGTTCTGTACTTGTCAAATTTACAGACGCTAGAAAAACCAATTGGTTTTATTCTTTCCAATGGAGAAAAAATCAGTGAATGGATTCACTGGCTGCCGTTTGTCCGCTATGCTCATACCACCGGCGAAAGATCGTTAATTTTGTTTGAAGTTTACCATGACCGGCCGTGGACGAAAAAAGGAATACTAATGTCAACTTCTGAGCCATATAGCATCTTCCAACCTAGTAAAACCGAGGAAGGGGTAATGATTATTGATGTTAACCAACTGGCTCGCTTTGAAAATCCCAGTTTCTTCCGTTCCACTTTGGTAATCGCGGAACGGCACAACCAATGGGCATTACATACGATGCGGCAACACCAATATCGGGAGATTATCTTGCCTCCCGGCACGATGATTTAAAAAAAATAAAGTTAATAAAGGCTCAACGATAAAATCAATGAGCCTGTTTTTTTATAAAAATAAAAGCCGCTTTAATTTTTCATCAAAGCGGCATTAAAAGTATCTTTATCCATTTTTCAGGCGGCGGCATCTTCAATAATCCTTGAATCAATCGTAATGTCCAAATAGTCGCCTAGGCGACATTTATCAAATTCTTCTTTTACGTGCCCCTCCTTAATTACAACCCTCAACAAAACTCCATTATGACTTAATTCGTTTTTTATTTTCACAATAGTGCCAATCGAAAAACAATCCATATGAGAAACTTCTCTGAGATCAAGAATAACATCCGTTTCTCCATTCATTTTCCCCAGTATTTCATTTTGCACTTTAGTTGCGTTGGCAATGACCAAATCTCCCTCAATTGAAAAAACTTTATTTTTTCCACTCATTTTTTCTTCTATCGTAACTCCTGCAAAATTATTCATGATCTTTCCCCTTTCCCTATTAGTTATATTTTGACAATATTTTTTGTTTTTAAAAAACTAAAACTACCTTACAACTTTTATTTCAAAAAGTCAATTCTATAATTTTTACCCAAAAAACAGCCACGCCGGCTTAAAGATTAATAAAATACCGATGATTAAAATAATAATGCCGCCGAACAAATTTGAAAACCGCACGTATTTTTTCGTAATGCCGACAATATGCAGGGTCGCCATCGCCACCGTAAAAATCACAATGTCGTCCAGCATATAGAGAAAAATGTAAATCAAAAGATAGCCGTAGTATTTCCATACCGGCAGATGCGCCGCGGATAAAATGGAGGTATAAATCGCGGGCAGGCCGGCCGAACAAACCAGCTCCACCATATTGACCGCCGCCGCAAGTCCGATAACGCCGACAAACGCCAGAAAAAAACTCCGCTCGCTGATTATGGTTTTTATCTGGTTCATTATTTTTTGCCGTTTGGTGTCGCTTGCGACTTTGCAGGCGCCGTCGCGATTAACGTAAAATTCGCGCAATTGGTACGCGCCGCTCGCGATCGCCACAACGCCGATACCCAACCGAATCCAAAACAAAAAGCCGATGAATAAAAATAAATTCAGCCAGGCGGTCATAAACATTAAATACACGACGCCGGAAGTGACAATAAAAGTTATGCCGATCGCCCACATTCGCCGCCGATTATGCATCCCGAGCATCATGCTAATTAAAAAAATCAATACCCACATCGCGCAGGGATTAAAGCCGTCAATAAAACCAATGGTTGCCGAAAGCGCGCCGAGCGAAAAATTCTGAGCGTTGACCGCGCCTAAAAACGGCAAATTTATTATTTTCGGTTTTTCGTTACTGACACTGTCGTTATAAATCGTTAAATTTTTCGCGTCCGCGCCGTCGCTGTTTTTTTCATCCGCGATCATTTTACCGACCGGATCCGGGTCGCCTATCGCCTGATACTGGTCAATAATTTGCGTCAGTTGCACGCCGGTAGTTTCATCATTATAATAACCGCTGACCGCCTGCCCGCCGATAAAAGTCAGCGGCACGCTGCTCGCTTTTAAATCAAAATTCAATTTTTTTATAATACTGCCGATCAGTTTCGCGTTGTCGGGATTGTTCCAGACTTCAAACCTTTGAATATTGATATTGGGGCGCTCGCTTTGTATTTTTTTTAGAAACACTTCTTCGGCCGCGCAATGTGGGCAGCCTTCGCCGTAGAAAAAATAAATATTTAACGGCTTTTGCTCCGTTGTTTGCGCCCAAACGCCCAGCGGAAATAAACAAAAAACAAACGCTAATGCTAACGCCAATTTTTTAAAATATGTGAACATAAAATTAAATTTTAAAATTGTCATTCCCGCGAAAGCGGGAATCTAATAATAGAAAAACGATAATGAGATTCCCGCTTTCGCGGGAATGACAGACAAAAACATAATTACAAATTATTCTACCATCTTACTTTTTATTTTTCCATATACTCACCGCCAAAATTATTACGCCGCCACTGATCATTATATCCGCCAAATTGAAAACCGGCCAATAAACCAAATTAAAATAATCGATTACAAAACCAAAACGCAGCCGGTCAACTAAATTGCTCACCGCGCCAAAAATTATTAATAGCATTCCTATATCCATGAAGTCGGCTCTCTCTCGGCGCTTGATAAAGCGAAAAACTAAACTAAAAGTTAAACCGGAGATGATCGTAATAACTAAGAATAAAATAACCGCCGGCGGTAAATAAAGGCTGAAAGCGACATTTTCGTTTTGGAACAATTCCAAACTGAATATTTTTTTAATTATATTTATTTTTTGATTATACAGTTCCGTTAGCGCCCAATTTTTTAACCAGCGGTCAAGTAAAAATAAAAAAACAACGCCCGCCAAATAAGCGCTCGTGTTTTTCATCCTCCTGTTAAAAAAATTAAACATAAGGGATTTAAGACCCGGATTGCAGTTTGCTTTTGCAGCTGACGCAGGCGCTGGATACCGGCCGCGCTATTAGCCGCTTTTCGCCGATTTCCTTGCCGCAATATTTGCAAATGCCATATTTACCGGTCTCAATTCTTTGCAACGCTTTATCAATATCCGCCAAATCGTTTTCCAAAACCTTGCTTAATGACAAATCCCGCGTATAAGTATCTATTTCCTTGGCGTTGTCGTCGTTGGTCGTGCCCATATCCACAAAACGCGGGCGGTGTTTGCCTTTGGCGTTTTTGTCATCTTCCGCAAATCGGTGCAATTCCGCGTCTATCTCCGCTCTTTTTACCAACAAATCTTTTTTTATTTTTGCGATTACTTGCTTGTCCATAAAATTAGTTTAAATCCAAATTTTAAATATATAACTTACGCAATGTTTTAAAAAGGCAAGGGATTAACTATCGTCAACCCCTAAATTGGTTACCGCTGACAAAACCAAAAAAATAAAGGCTTATCCATCGGAAATATCTTATGATAATCTGATAAATGAACAAGCTTATTCCCATGCGAAATTTTCCTATAATCAATTATAGGAATATTAAACAAAACGCGGGCTATATTATGAATATAATGCCCAAAATATCTCCGTTTTCGCAGGTATTGTTGAATTTGATTGATAATAACATAAATTTTATTCACAATCTTTTCTCCTTTTTCTTGCGTTCCGCAAAAGAACAATTCTTTTAATAACACCTACATTATAACGCAAACCGACAGAGAAAACAAGAATAATAAAAAAGGGGCCCAGCGGGCCCCCTTTTTTATATAAATATAAATATTTGGGAAACC
>JBAYGB010000032.1:0-8079 GCA_041666885.1 Patescibacteria group bacterium
ACCCGGCGCAAATTATAATCAAAAGACACCTTCGCGTAGGTGCCTTTTTCCGATAAATAGGCCGTCACTCCTTTTGATTTTAAACTAAGATACAAAGGCAGTGAGACGACCGCTAAAAATATTTCCGATACGATTAACAAAAAGATATTATATATAACACCCAATCCCGCTTGGCCGATAATCGCTTGCTTACGGCTGTAAATGCGATTGGTCAAAGAAAGGATCAGATTTAACCATTGATTTTTCATCTCCTTGATATTAAATTAATTAAGGTCCTAATTTTTTCTTCACTTTTTCAAACAGTACGGCCAAATCGGTATCGGCTTTGACAAAATAATCCGCCGCGCCCAAAGTCTTGGCTTTTTCAATATCGTCTTTATCCCCGAGATTGGATAAAACTATTACCGGAATATTTTTTAAAGTTGAATTTGACTTTACGCTTTTTAAATAATCAAACCCATTCATTTTCGGCATTAACAAATCCAACAAAACCAAATCAGGCTTCAGGCGTTCGGTCATTTTTAAAGCGGTTTCGCCGTCGCTTGCCGAGGCGATGGTGTATTTTCCTTCGTGGAATAAAAGATAAAGCGCGCGCAACAGCACTTCATCATCCTCCGCGATTAACACGGTCTTTTTGCTGTTTTTGGGCATATTAAACTTTTAATTTGTTTTTTACGTATTTAACGATTTTTTCCATTTCGGTGTTAGCTTTAATAAAATACTCATCCGCGCCCAGCGCTTTGGTGGATTTGATGTCGCCTACATCGCCAAGATTGGACAAAACAGCCACGGGGATATTTTTTGTTTTGGTGCCGGCTTTCAATTGTTTTAAAACCGCGAAACCGTCTATTCCCGGGATTATCAAATCCAATAAAATTATGTCCGGCGAAAAGCTCTTGGCCGTTTTTTCCGCTTCCAAACCGTTATCCACGACCGCTACTTGAAATTTTTCTTTTAAAAAACTCTCTGCTAAAACTTTAGCCAACAGAGAGTCGTCTTCCACGATTAGAACTTTTTTTCCTTTTTTCTTGCCTATATTTTTACCGAATATTTTTTCCAACATATTGAAAAATTATTTTCCTTTTAAGCCATATTTATTATAACACATAATTATCCACAGCGGTACTCCTTAATCGTTTTAAACAATATCAGTCAAATCGGTAAATTAAAGTAAGCGCGTATTTTTTGTTTGGTTGAGTAATTTTAATTGTCGGGATAGGCGGAAATCGCCCTCCCTTATGCCTGCGGCATGGGCGGGTCGCTCACTGACGTTCGCGAAACCAATGCTGTTTGGTCGTATTGCGAGTTAAAATTGTCGGGATAGGCGGAATCGAACCGCCGCTACAAGACCCCCAGCCTTGTGTACTACCATTATACCATATCCCGATATTGATTTTTTTAGCATAACATAAGCGATAAAAAAAGAAAAACCCAATTAAACAATTGGGTTTTTTACAAAAGAACGCTTATAATAAATCGTCAATAACAAAGGGAAAAAATCATTCCCTCGTATTCCGGTTTTGGGATATCACCGTTAAAAAAAGTGTGCTTTAAACTATTAGCTGTTTCCAGTGCTACACTTCCAGTAATGACCAGACGCTTATTCTGCAAATTTTTCACAGGAAAGCGACAGCCACCTTTTTCTAATTCTCCCTCTACTCGGGCAATAAACGGATCAATGGAATTTCCCTCAGCTGCTTTTACTTCAACCGTTATCTTAATCTTATCTTCCGGCGTAACATTATTCATAATTTTATTATCTCCTTTTTCAATAGGGATGGGCAAACTGAACGACGGTATTGTTTTTTTGACGAATGGAAAATCTTTCCAAACTACCTGAAATTTTTTCCGGCGACAGAGAAAATACTTGAATGATGTATTGTTTAAGTGCAAAGTACTGACTCCAAGTAATTTCTTTTGGAAATTGGTTTAAATAAGAATCAAGCGCTTCTTCTTTTGTCAAACAAGAAAAAATAATACTCCAATATTCCTTCTTGCGCTCGGTGCCATATTTTTTCGGTGATGCTGCGAGTAAACGTTGCAATAATTTTTTATCTTTCTCATCCGATAAAAAATCCAATACTTGTTGTTTCAACGCTTCATTATTGGTATTATTTTTGCTGGGCAAAGAACGTGCGATTAGTAAAACTGCTTTTTCTGCTTGCTCGGGATGTTTAAATTTTTTCATTTTTTTATCCCCTTCTTTATTTTGCTTTAAAAACCGACTGTAAAAATTGATTACCCCCTAGTAACAATAACTAATGCGTCGCCCCAAAAAACTATTTGGCGATTGCGATCTTTAATCTGCTTACACTTTCCCAAAAACCCCTGGATTATTTCTTCGGTTTTTGTCCCAATGCAGTGCGATTCTTCCAATGTCTGTTTAACGGCAGTTTCGGCTTCCCCTTTGCCTTCGCGCAAGTAAAAAATAATTTTTCTTATTACTTTCGCTACCGGTTCCCTGTCTTCCTTCTCGATAACACATGCTTTATTTATCTCGTCCATGGCCATCTCCAATCTTATTTAGTTTTAAAGAGCAAAGCTCCTTTTGTTTTTAGGATAATTTTTATCCTATTTTTATTCCGAGCGCTCGGAACAAAAATAGAATAAAAACAAACTAGCTCCCACCCGTTAGGCGGAAGCTAGCTGTTTTCCCTGATGAGTTTTGACTTAAGATTTTAAGTTAAAACACCACCAAAAACCGCACTTCCGCGCAGGCGAAAGCTATAAAACCAGAAGCTATAAAACTTTGCAGTTTTTGCTGTTGTC
This sequence comes from Patescibacteria group bacterium, assembly GCA_041666885.1. Lineage (GTDB taxonomy): Bacteria > Patescibacteriota > Patescibacteriia > Patescibacteriales > XYC2-FULL-47-12 > 1-14-0-10-43-11. Next base: position 2,770 of record JBAYGB010000032.1, read on the forward strand.
TTAACCATATGTGGATATCTTAACAAATTTTTAAAAAAAAGGCAAGTAGTTGTCCACACCGTTAAATATTTTATGTTTTTACCAATTTAAACAAAAAGAAAAGGAGAGCTTTTTAGGGCTCTCCTATCTTACAAACTGGCAAAACAAAGATCTAATCAAAATTATCAACTTCCTCGTCAGATTTAACTGCGTCTCCGAGTTTTACTTTCTTGTTCGGTAAATCAAGAATAGTAAAATCGCCATCATCGCCTGGCGAAACCAACTGTAATACTTCGTTTCCTGGAAATTCTTCTGGGTTATCTTTCATTTTCTGTCTCCTTTAAGCGGCTGCCACAAATTTCATAGCAGCGGAAATAGTGGTCCATTTTTCTCCATTCAAAACTTCGGCTTTCCCATTCTTAAAACTATGGGCGGCGTCAAAAACGACACCTTCAAAAGCCGGCGACCCATCTGGCGATATATATAACCATTTTCCATTCCACTGGCGCGCACGTGCCAATCCTTCATAAAAAAAATCAACAAATTCGTATCGCTCTGGATATAACGGTTCGCCGTTCAGACTAATGTGAAACCAATCTTTAGTTTTGTCTTCATCTTCTCGCTCTATAATAACGCGAGCCGTCCAAGCCTCGCCGACCGATTGAAAGCTGTCGACGAAATTAAAAGTTCTGTCATAAATTGGTTTCAGATCGTCTACTTTAACGTGAAACCATTTATGCCCGCTCTGTGATCGCCCAATATAAATACCATTTATCAATATGGGCTCCCCGATAATTCCTTTTTGTTCGCCGTTCATTTTTTTATCCTCTCTGTTGTTTTATTTAATTTTGAAAGATCAAAACTAAAAAACCATCCGTTTTTTTTGGATGGCTCTAATTTTTTTATTATTTTTGTTTACTTTACTTTCGAATACTTTCTTTGCAAAAATATTTTGAGCCATCCAAAAAAGCTAAGCCTGAAATGAGGCAGAGCATATCTAAACTGAGCAGGACGCTCAAATTTAAATTAAAATTTTGGCTGGCTTCAAATATCATATGTTGATAGTATAATACTTTTATAAATTTTGTCAAACGCCCGCTTATATTAGTTCGCGGCTCGTTGCTGCTGTAATATTTTAACCTGTTGCTCAAGTTCAATATATTTTTGTTTTAAAATTTGAACCTCGTCGCTGACAACTGTCACATCTTCCGTTTCCATTCTTGAAATCCGGTCAATTTTGGCTTCAATGCGCATCAAGTCATTATGGAAGTTACCCATTTCAGTTCTAATGTAGGTTATCTCCTGTTTCATTAAAATAATATCATGCTTTAAAAAAAGCATATCATCCTTTAAAGGAGCTATACTTCTGTCAATAATATCTTTTATTAATCTTAAATCATTTTGGTCTAACATAAAAAATCTTAATTTTAGGTATTTTTATATTAACACATTTAATAATAAAAACAATAATGCCAATAAAAAAGGAAGCTCATTTTGCTTTTGCCGCAAAACTTGCTCCCTTTATAAAGATCAGTCTCATTATACTGCCACACATTCTTGCCTTTCATTAACAAATTCTTCAGTAGAGACCGGATTACATTTTTTTTCATCTCTACATAGAATAATCTTTCCACGCGGAAAATAAAAAACTCGTGGCCAAAGATAACTGTCATTTGGTTTAACAAAGACAAACCAAGCACCTTTGCAATTGTGATTGTTCAACCATTCAACCACCGCTTGTGATCCGATAAAAGTTTCTTTCAATGTTAATTCGTCATTTTTATTCCCCGGACCGTATACTGCAAATTTATCAGTAGTAGTCATGATATTATCTCCTTTGCTTAAATTCAATTTTGACAGATAGCTATAATTTCTTTCTGTTCTTCCGACGGCAAATAATATTTTACTGAGTTACTAAAAACAACTTTGACATTTTCTCCGTGAGGAATAAAAGACGCTATACGCCTGACTGCGTCAACAGCCGCTCCTCTTGCATCGTTTGCGTGAAAACCAGTGCTATGGAAAGTTATCACTTTTCCATTGGTAACTTTTAAACTAATCTCTGCTTTAATTGCCTCTCCTATTATATTTCGCGGGATACCGGTAGCCCTTTCAACCGGTCTTATTCCTCTGTAATTTAATTCCTCAACTTCCACGATGATTTCAGTCATGTTCTTTCTCCTTTGCCAAAATTTATTTTTTAATTTTGAAATGAACGCTAATTTAAAAAGCCATCCGTTTGGGATGGCTCTTTTTTCTTTATGTAAATTTATTTACACCTTACTGTTGAGCCATCCAAAAGAAACCGTCATAATAACGGCGATAATAACGACGAGTACGAGCGTTAAATTTTGGCTGGCGATTAAATTCATATGAAATAATACTAATCCTAAAATATTTTTTCGTCAAATCGGGAAAAGCTTAATCCTTATCATTATCATCTTTGGTCATAAAAAATTTGGCTAACACTACGGCAAAAGCGGTTAACAAGGTAGCGATTATCACTATCGGCTTGTTGATTGTTTTTATTATTTGTTTCATAAAAATATTAACTTAACAGGGCTTGCTTTTTCTCCCAGTCTTTATTATAAACCACTTCGTCGTACGGCATCACATAATCCTGCAATTCGGTTTCGTCAAACCAGATTTCAATTTCGCGTTTGGCTTCTTCCACATTGCCCGAGGCATGGATTAAGTTGCGAATCGCGCGGTCGTCAACATCGCTCATGTGATAAGAATCAAGCGCAAAATCTCCCCGAATCGTTCCCGGCGCCGCGGACAATGGATCGGTTGAACCGACCAATTTGCGCACCAGTTCCGCCGCATGCGCCCCTTGCAAAACTATCGCGACTACCGGACCGGCTCCCAACAGACCCAGTAAATTTTCCTGTACGTGTTTGCCGATTTCCAGCGCCGTTTTATCAACTTTCATTCCTTTTTTTTCATAGCCTTTCAGCGCTTTGTTGCCGATATCTTCCAGCCATTCCGTGTTGCTCGGATCATAATGCCGGTTGACCAAATCGGCATTCGGCCAAACCATTTTCATGGCTTTGATTTTTAAACTCACTCGCTCAAAACGGTGGATGATTTCACCGACCAAACCGCGCTGGACTCCGTCTCCTTTGATCAATACTAACGTTTGTTCTTCCTTAAAATGTGGCATAAAATTATTTTAAATATTGTTTAATTTTTTCGCTCATTTGGCCGGGGGTAAAACTCGCTTTTACCCAGTAATCCGCCGCGCCTAATTTTTTTCCCAGTTCTTTATCCTCATCCTGGCCCAAATTGGTAAGCATTATCACCGGGATATTTTTGGTCTTGGGATCCGCCTTTAACTTTTGCAATACGCCAAAACCGTCTATTTTTGGCAAAATTATATCCAATAAAACCAAATCCGGCAAATTACCGGCCAATCTTAAACCTTCCTCCCCGTCTTTTCCTTCCAAAACGACATAGCCGTCTTTTTCCAGCGCCCCTTTATACATATTAAAAATAGCCGCGTCGTCTTCGACGATAAGGATTTTCTTTTTGTTTTCCACCATGTTTGTTTTTGTTAATAACTGCGTTCTATTATAGCAAAAGGGCTTAAAATTACAAATGCTTGTCGGTCTATAAAGTCCTTAAAGTCAAAATTCTATAAAGTTGTTTGTCATTCCCACGAAAGTGGGAATCTCCGCCCGCTGGCAGACAGGTCTTGCTATCTTTAGATTCCCGCTTTCGCGGGAATGACAAAATACAAAAAATTATCTGGACTTTAAACCTATTACCCAGCTATATATTCTTTCTCTTGTTTAACTCTTTCCAACAGTTTTGGATATTTATCAATTCCGCCGATAACAATTTGCTCCGCCGCTTCTTTGGTTTCTTTGATCAGTTGCAAATCGTTGAGCGTAGCGATTTTAAATTCCGGAAAACCCGCTTGCGCCGCGCCGTAAACTTCGCCCGGGCCGCGTTGTTTTAAATCCGCTTCCGCCAATTTAAAACCGTCGCTATTTTTGGTAAAAATCGCTAACCGCGCGCGCGTTTGCTCGTTTAAGCTGTCCGTAAACCCCCACACTTTTTTAGATGCGACGACGGTTTTATTTTCATTTGGCATTCTACTTAAATTTTCGTATGTTAGCTTATGTCCATCATTTTCTAGTGTGCGAGTAAAAAGCAAACAATATGACTGGTGCGCGCTCCGGCCGACGCGGCCGCGAAACTGATGCAATTGCGCGAGTCCGAACCGTTCCGCTCCTTCAATCATCATCACGCTCGCGTTCGGCACGTCCACGCCGACTTCAATTACCGAGGTGGAAACTAAAATATCAATTCTGTTTTGTTTATCCGCCGAAGCTTCCTCGTTCTTAGAAACCTTCTTGCCATCAAAAATTTCAAAGTCAGAGGGGGCGCTGGAGGAAGCGAAGGCGGACATGATTTTTTCTTTTTCCGCCGGTTTCAATTTGCCGTGCAGGCAACCGATTTTTAATTCGGGAAAAATATGTTCGTTTAATTTTTTGTATTCTTCTTCTACGGATTTTACTCCCAATTTATCCGAGGGGCTGATCAACGGGCAAACAACAAACGCTTGCCGGCCGCTCGCAATTTCTTTTTTGATAAAATCATACGCGCCCGCCCGCTTGAATTCCGGCACCAAAAAAGTCGCGATTTTTTTCCGCCCCTTGGGCAACTCGTTAATGATTGATAAATCCAAATCGCCGTAAATTACCTGCGCGAGCGAGCGCGGAATCGGCGTCGCGGTCATTGATAATAAATGCGGCATAATATTTTCAGCTCCGCTTTTATGGCGTAAGGTTTGCCGCTGTGCCACGCCAAAACGATGCTGTTCGTCAATGATTGCGAGCGCCAAATCGCGGAATTCAATGTCTTCCTGCAACAGCGCGTGCGTTCCCACTATAATATCTATCTTCCCATCTTTTATCTCCGCAGTCATTTCTTTTTTTGTCATTGCGAGCCCTGTCGCATTCTTATGCGACGGGGCGAAGCAATCCCGTTGTTTATCGATAGAACCGCGAGATTGCTTCGTCGTCCCGATCGGACTCGTGACTCCCTGTCTACCGGCAGGCAGGCTCGCAATGACAGAAAAAATTTTTTGTTGTGAGCGAGTAAACAAGCCAATATTTATATCAACGCCTTTAAACAGTTTGATCAAAGTTTCATAGTGCTGCGCCGCCAAAATTTCCGTGGGCACCAAAAGCGCGCTTTGCTTTTTATTTAAAGCGACATTTAACATCGCGAGCGCCGCCGTTACCGTTTTGCCGCTGCCCACATCGCCTTCCAATAAACGCGCCATCGGCTGATTTTTTTCTAAATCTTGTAAAATTTCCCAAG
>JBAYGB010000033.1:0-7955 GCA_041666885.1 Patescibacteria group bacterium
CACAACATCTGGCAGTTTTTGGAGGCTGTTTTGCCACCTTTACTCCATGCCGTTACGTGGTCAGCGTCCATGTCATTTAAAGTCCAAATTTTTTCTTTATTGGCATCATGACCAAGAGCGCAAAGCGGACAGTTTGATTCTTTTTTCTTTTCAGCTTTAGTTGTTTGTTCTTTGTATACTGATTTTTTTGTTGCGTCATCAAAAACTCTAACCTCAAGCAATTTCGTATCAGCAGAACCTCCTAAGGTAAATTCAAAAATACCCTTGCGATTTTTGACATACGGATCACCATACAGTTTTTGCACTTCTTCCGAAACCTTTTTCGGATTATATGATTTTTTATGGTATGCCTCATACAACCGCCCCCACTCCAATCCGCACATCTCACTTTCTACATCCGTAAATACTCCAGAAACCCAATCAATCACACTGTTAAAGTAAGTTTTTAGCTCAGTAATGTTTTTATCTTTACGGTGACGATTCATATACCCGTCAATATTGCCTTTGCTTACCCAATCAAACGCTCTTTCCAAAAAATCTTGTCTGTCAGCACTCCCTTTTACATAAGCACTCCATTTCTGAATATTGGAGTTTTGTTTATTACTAAACTCTTCTTTGCAGAGTGTCACAAATGGACCAAAATTTACCGCATTTAACAGCTCCTGATTATTGAGTGGCACACCAACAATATTAATGGTTTTAAACCACTGTGTTATCTCGCTTTCCTCGCCCTCGCATTCATAAATAAGCAATTTCGTTTCCAATACTTTGGCTTTCTTGTCTTTTGCCATATTGCCAAAAATTTGTTCGTTGCCATTTTCGTCTTTAACAGCAAATTTATCAGTCACAAAACGTCCGATACTGGTAATACGCTGCTGTCCATCTAAAATTTCCAGTTTATCATCGCCCTCCTTATAAAAATAAATCAATCCAAGCGGATAGCCTTTTAGAATTGATTCAATAACAGCTACATCTTTTTTGCCGTCGGCATAGATATAGTTACGCTGATACTCCGGCTGAATAGTGAGTTTGCCAGACAAACCAAACAAACCCTTGCCTTCAAGCTCGTTATAGACGAACCCTTCGCAAATATCTTTGACAGTTATGTTAGTTTTTAAAACCGTTTTCATATTATTATTTCTTATGTTTAATTAAAATACGAGCATATGGATCATTTTGTCCTGTAATTTTTAATTGCGGAGGTTTCGGCAATCCTTTTTCCACAATAGAAAAAAAGTGTGGATTTATATCGATGATTTCAAACTGGTCTGGATTATATTTATCAAGGAAAGTAATTGGCACACCCATTACGCCTTTATAATCACTTGGTATTGCATCGGTAAAAGGTATTTCTATTGCATTGAAATTATCGTATTTATCATATGACTTTTTTCCTTTGATTTCTTTATGTTTACTATACTTTAAATTCTCCGCCATTGTCATGAGCGGCAATGGTTGATGGCGGCGCCCGTGGTCAAGATTAGTTAGCCACAAACAATTATTAGTGGCGACAATTCTGTTTCCATTTTCGTCTATTCGAGCTTCTGATCCGTACAATTCGTAAGATTCGGGCACAATAAATCCAGAAATCCACCTTCCCATTCCATTACCAAGCCATGCTTCTATTTTTTTAATTTTTTGGAATATTTCTCTGTAAGTTAGGCAATTAATATTGCCGATAATCAAAAAATTTTTATTATAATCAAAAAGTTGCTTAACATATTCACGAAACAAACTGAAAGGTGGATTTGTTACGACGATATCGGATTGTTTAAGCAGGCTTATACATTCATCGCTACGAAAATCGCCGTCACCCTCAAGAGGAGTCCATTCATTGTGTTTGTTTGCTTTTAATTGCTTGGAAACATCTTTTAAGTTGAATTCGCCGTCTTCGTCTATGTCGTGCACTTCGTTAATAATAAATTTGTTGGCGGTTATTTTGGGACGCCCTTTTGATTTCGGGAGAGTCTTGTCATCACCAAACAATTGTAGTTGGGTATTGGCTACAGGCGAAGGTTTGTAGCTGGTGGTGATAAGCTGTTTCAATCCAAGTTTGTTAAAATTTAGAACGAAGTAACGGAAAAAATTGCTTTCAAACGGATCATCGCAGTTGCAATATACTACCTTGTTGCGAAAAGTATCAGTATTATAATCCAGATATTTTTCAATCTCTTTTTGAATATCAATGTACTGAGTATAAAACTCATCATTCTTTGCTTTCCTTGCTTTCTTTAGATTTTTGATTGAGGATGTTCTAGCCATAATTTATTTCAAGTAAGTAATTATATTGCATTCTTTTTCCCCTTATAAATAAATCGTTTTCGTAGCGGAGCGGAGAAAACACCGTATACCCCTCCTGTATTTAAAGAAAAAGAAATTTGAAAATTTTTTTAAAACAAATGGGCGATAGCCCAAAAAGAAAAGGAATATTTCAGCTAACTCGTTTATATGTAGAAAATTTTTTGTATGTATGTTATATTAAGTATGATATGTAGAATAAATTAGCTAAATATTTATGCCTAATCTTATAGAAATTATAACGCGAGAGATGAAATTGCGCAACTATAGCCCGAGGACCATAGACGCTTATGTCGGCGTGGCAAAAGATATGTACGCGCGTTTTAAAAAGCCTTTGCGCGAAGTGGGGCTTGAAGAAATAAAAGAATATTTATACTCAAAAAATCAGCGGGGATTATCCAGCCAGACTATGGCGGTTTACGCAAACGCCATTAATTTTTTATATACCCAGATTTATCAGCAAAAAGATTTTCAGAAAATCCGCCAACCTAAACGAACAAAAAAGTTGCCGATAGTGTTGAATAGGGAAGAGATAAAAAATTTACTTGCGGCTACCGCGAACATTAAGCATCGCACCATGCTCGCGCTCGCTTATGCCGCCGGTCTGCGCGTGAGCGAAATAGTGAACGCCCGCGCGCGCGATATTGATTTGGACGAAATGACTTTAACCGTGCGGCAGGGCAAAGGCAAAAAAGATCGTTTAACTGTTTTATCGCCGGTTTTAATAACTGATTTGAAAAAAATGTCAGCCGGCAAAAGTCCGGCCGATTATTTATTTCAAAGCGAGCGGGGCGGCGGCCTGACGACGGCAACGGCGCAAAAAGTTTTTTACGCCTGTTTAGCAAAAGCCGGCATTAAAAAAGCGGCGACCTTTCATTCTTTGCGCCATAGTTTTGCCACGCATTTGCTGGAAAATGGCACCGATGTGCGCTATGTGCAGGAACTCTTAGGCCACGCTAATATCCGCACGACGCAAATTTATACACAAGTCACTAATCCCAATTTAAAAAATATAAAGAGTCCTTTATGATTTTATAGATTCCCGCCTGCGCGGGGATGACACATTCTTTTTCCCTTTACCAAGGAGTTCGACCGCCTTGTTCGCGAACTCGTCAAAATCGGAAATATAATTTTTGTCTTGTTCAACTCGATATTTTTCGTATTCTTTAAGTGCTAAAGTTTCGGCTACTGCATGACTCACTTTTCCCAAGTCTCCTAAGATGTCACAATCGTTAAGTTTTAAGAATTCACTTAACTTTTTTTCCCAATCTAGCATAAACATGGCCTGCTTACGCTTTGCTTGTGACTCTGCAAAGATGAGATATTGCTCCACTATGTTATTGAGGCCTGCGAGTTCTTCTTCATTTAAATAATTTTTTGCCACCACCACGTCAGTTTTACGAATTGCACCTTGGGGGTTGTTTTTCCAGTTAGTGAGGCCTATATTTGGTTTAGCGCTACTCACGCGACTACTAATGATTTCCGCAGCCGTGCGACCAGAAATTGCGAAATGTAATTTATTTTGCACAGTAGCAAAAAAATGCTGAGCCTCAGTAGTATTTTTGTCATAATCTACACTACATTGTGCGTAGATATCAGTGATTTTTTGGTAAAATCTGCGTTCACTACTACGGATGTCCGCTATGCGAGCCAATTGCTCTTCAAAGTAATCTTGACCGAAGGTGTAATTGGGAGTTTTTAGCCGCTCATCATCCATTGTAAATCCCTTAATAATATATTCTTTCAGTCGCTCTGTCGCCCAAATTCGAAATTGGGTAGCATTGGCAGAATTTACACGATAACCTACAGAAATAATCGCATCTAAATTATAATGTTTTGTTTTGTATTTTTTACCGTCACTGGCAGTTACCGAGAATTCCTCGGTAACTGATTTTTCTTGCAATTCATTACTCTCAAAAATATTTTTGAGGTGCAAAGAAACATTATCGGTTGAGCAATTGAAAAGTAAAGCGATTAGCTTTTGCGTAAGCCAAATATTTTCATTGTGCAAAAATATCTCTACTTTCACCTTGCCATTTGGCGTAGTATAGAGTAAAAATTCAGTAAAACTATTATTAGGAATGATTTGATTTTTTTTCATAAAAGAAAAAGAAATTTTAAAATTATTTATAGTAGCCGTACCTTTTACTTAACCCGTTTATATATAGAAAATTTTCCTTATGTATGCTATGTTAAATACGATATACAGCTAAGGAAAATTTGTCTAATCTTATAGGAATTATAATGCTAGCAGTTAAATTAAGCAAATTTTATGATAATCGGCATAGACGCCTCGCGCGCGATTAAACAACAAAAAACCGGCGTGGAATGGTACGCCTATTATGTGATTGATAATTTAATAAAAATTGATTCCCAAAATCAATATATTTTGTATTGTGCCGCCGAACCGGACGAATGGTTGAAAAAATTAGGCGAACGAAAAAATGTAAAAATAAAACGACTGCGCTGGCCGTTCAAATTTTTTTGGACGCAAGGCAGATTGTCTTTAGAAATGTTGTTTAACGCACTAGACGTTTTATTTATACCGGCCTCCGCAATGCCGATAATTCATCCCAAAAATACCATTGCTACGATTCACGATATCGGTTTTACGGCGTACCCCGAAGCGTACGGCAAATGGCAAAGATTTTATTTAAACTGGTCAACGCGCTTTGCGGTTAAACACGCGCGGAAAATTATTACCATTTCGGAATTTTCCAAACAAGAAATTATAAAATATTTTTTGACCCCCTCTACGAATAAAATTTCGGTTACGCATTTAGGTTATGATGCGGAAAAATTTGTTAATAATGTAGGTACGCGCCGCGCCGCGCCGGATGTTTTAAAAAAATATAATATCACCCAACCATATATTTTAACTGTCGGCAGGCTGGAAAAGAAAAAAAATATCAACAATTTAATTAAAGCGTTCAGTTTGCTAAAAAAGATGAATGAAAATTCAAGCGAGGCGCTGCAAAATAACAACCACACCACCCCTAACCCCTCCTCAAAGGAGGGGAACGATGGTTTTATAGGCAAATTAGTTTTAGCCGGCAGCCGAGGAAAGGGCTGGGAGGAGGCGGAATTTTTAATAAAAAAATATAATTTGCAAAACGAAGTGATTGAACCGGGGTACGTGGCGGAGGAAGATTTGCCGTTTTTATATAACGGCGCGGAATTATTTTTATTTCCGTCGTTATACGAAGGTTTCGGTTTGCCGATTTTGGAAGCGTTCGCTTGCGGCACGCCGGTTGCTTGTTCCGACTCATCTTCTTTGCCGGAAGTCGGCGGGGAAGCGGCTTTATATTTTAAACCAAACGACGTTGACGCTATCACCAAAGCGATGCAAGCGATTTTAAGCGATGAAAATTTGCGGCAGGAATTGATTGAGAAAGGGGAAGAGAGAGTAAAACAATTTAGTTGGCAAAAATGTACAAAAGAAACGTTTAAGGTTTTTTAAAAAAAAGTATAGTGTTATAATTATTCCAAAATTAAAATTATTCCAAATTATTCCAAAACAAACCAAAAATCCTAAATCAAAATTTTGTATTTAATTTTTTAAGGTTAAGATTTGGTTTGAAATAATTTGAAATAGTTTGATATAGTTTGGATTTATAAGTCTTAAAATACGAAATTAACCTTAGTTTGCCCAAAGAATTCATATACGATATAATTAAAGATGTTCCCTATGCGTAAAACATCTTTTTTTTATAAAATTTCAGTTTGTTTGCTATTACTTTGGCCGGCGACACCGGCTATTTTTGCCGCGGACAATTACGACATCGCCGGCATAAAAATTGAGCGGAAGTCGCAAATATCGCCGGTACTGCCTAACGACCCGGGCTATTTTAAGCAATGGTATTTGGAAAAAATCGGCGCGCCGGAAGCCTGGCGGATAAAACTGACGGACGCGCGAGTAACGGTTGCGGTCATTGATACCGGTGTTTATATTGATAATCCCGATTTGCGCGACAATATTTGGGTGAATAATGAAGAAATTCCGGACAATAAAATAGACGACGATAAAAACGGCTATGTGGATGATGTCAACGGTTGGGATTTTGTGAATAATGTCGCCGACCCGAACCCAAAGTTTCAAACCGGCTATATTGACGACGAAATAAATCACGGCACTTTGGTCGCGGGCATTATCGCCGCGAAAACCGATAACGGTTTTGCCGTCTCAGGCATTGCGGGTCAAGCCAAAATAATGCCGCTCAAAGTTTTGGACGACCGCGGCGAGGGAACCATTGGCGACGTGGTTAAAGCGATTGATTACGCGGTAAAAAACGGAGCCAAAATAATTAACCTAAGTTTTGCCACCACCGGCGATTGGTATGAATTGCGCTCGGCGATTGAGCGGGCGGGAAAAGCGGGCGTCGTCGTAGTCGCTCCGGCCGGAAACGAAAATAAACAAACCCCGAGCCACAGTCTGGATGACAAAAAATTATATCCGGTGTGTTACGGCGATGAAGAAAATAATGTTATCGGCGTTGTCTCAACCGACGCGCTGGATCAAAAAATGCCATTTTCCAATTATGGCTTTTCCTGCGCGGATATTGCCGCTCCGGGCGCGAGTTTTATGAGTTTGACGGTCGTTAATCCGTATCAATTGTATCAAGGGCGGTTGTTTGATAAATATTATGACGGTTTTTGGGATGGCACTTCCATGTCCACCGCGGTTGTTTCCGGCAGTTTAGCTTTGTTAAAAGCGATTAATCCAAAATTGGACCGCGCGGAATTGATAAATTTTTTGTTAAATTCCACCGATGACATCAGCGCGCTTAATCCAAAATATGCGGGGCAAATGGGGCGCGGTCGGATAAACTTGGCTCGCGCCGCGAACGCGGTTTACGCGGATTTGATGGCGCGCCGCAATTTTGTCGCCGTCGCTCCGCAAGTTGGCATTAACAATAACATCAAAATTTTTAATAATGATAATTTACCGTCAGTTTCTTTTAAGCCGTTCAGCGGTAATTTGGGTGGCGGCGTTTCTTTATCCGTAGGCGATGTGAACGGCGACGGGCGGGAAGAAATCATCGCGAGCGCCGGCACGCAAGTAAAAATTTTTGACCAAACGGGAAAATTAAAAAATCAATTTTCCATTTATCAAAAAAATTGGAAAGGTTATTTCAATCTCGCGTCAGGCGATGTAAACGGCGACGGGCGAGCGGAAATAATCATTGGTTTAAGCAAAGGCAATGATTCCAAAATCAGAGTTTTTGACGAGCATGGCATTTTGTTATCTCAATTCTTCGCTTACGCGCTGACTTTTCGCGGCGGCGTTAACGTAGCCGCGGCCGATGTTAATTTTGACGGTCTGGATGAAATCATCACCGGCGCGGGCGCGGGCGGCGGTCCGCAAGTGCGCGTGTTTGATCGCGCCGGCCGCTTGCAATCCCAATTCTTCGCGTATGCGCCGACTTTTCGCGGCGGCGTCAACGTGACCGCGGGCGATTTTGACGGCGACGGCGCGCAAGAAATCATCACCGGCGCGGGCGCTGGCGGCAGTCCCCATATACGCGTTTTTACTTACGCGGGAAAATTAAAAGAACAATTTTTCGCCTATGATACAAAATTTCGCGGCGGCGTTAACGTAGCCGCGGCCGATGTTAATTTTGACGGTCTGGATGAAATCATCACCGGCGCGGGCGCGG
>JBAYGB010000034.1:0-7935 GCA_041666885.1 Patescibacteria group bacterium
CTTTTTGGCCGATTGCGCGGTGCTCCTCTACGCTCGCCGAACCAAGTTCCAGCATATCGCCCAAAATGGCAAAGCGGCGGCTACTGCTAGGCAAAGGAATTTTGCTTAAAGTATCCAAAGCGGCCAAGGTCGCTTGCGGCGAAGCGTTATAAGTATCGTCAATTATCATCGTTTCTTTAACGCCTTTGATTAAATTCATCCGGCCTTTCGGCGGAACAAGCTTGCGTAGACTGTTGGCTATTTCCACCAAATTAATGCCGTAAATTATACCGACGCTGATAGCGGCGAGCGCCGCATAAACCTGACCTACGCCCAAACTGTGCGGTAAAAGTATCGGCACGGTTGAACCTTGGCAGTCCACTTTAAAACTTACGCCTTGCAAACTGTTAAGGTCGTTTCCGCCTTCGCGGTAACTGAACATCAGATAATCGGCAAAGACAGCGGCGTTTTTATTAAACCCGTAGGTGAGCACTTGCGCTGCCGTATTTTTAACATATTTTTTTACCAGTTTGTCGTCGCTGTTTAAAATCGCCCAATTATTTTTATTTAAACCGACGATTAACTTTCCTTTTTCCGCCGCGATGTCTTCCGTACTGTTAAAAAATTCCAGATGCGCCGAACCGACCGCCGTCATAATGCCGATATGGGGTTTTACTATTTTTAACAAGTATTCCATATCGCGCGGCCGGTCCACGCCCATTTCCAATATTAAAATCGGCGGGTAATTTTTGTCGCGCCAAATTAATATTGTTAACGCTTTTAAAATCACCGCGCACCAGCCGAAAATATTTTTGCCAGTTGCGGATGCGCCGATGATAGTGAGCGGCAGACCAAGTTCATTGTTATAATTTTTGTCGCTGCGCCGGACATTGTATTTGGACGCAAGCACAGCATACACCGCTTCTTTGGTGCTGGATTTGCCGATACTGCCCGTAATGCCGATAACCTTCGGGTGATATTTCCAAAGGATAAGTTTGGCGAGCAGTTTTAGTTTTAGCTGTAATAATTTTTTCATAATTATCGTCTGTCATTCCCGCGAAGGCGGGAATCTAATGTTCAACAAAAATTTGCTATCTATTTCTTTATAATGTAAATCGTAGTATAAAATTATTATTTGATTTTATTTTTAGTTTTTTCAGCTAATAAATCAATAAAATACAACGGCAATGTAATTAAATTATATTTTTTTTTCTTCTATATTCCTTCGGCCCGTAAAGTATATCAATAAAATTATTTCCTTCTTTACTTTCCTTTATTATATATTTAATAGAAAAAAATAACCCAAAAATACAAAGAAATATTATTAAATAGAATATTATATCCATATTTTAATTTGATTTATAAAAATGTCCATATACCCATAACGATCTGTCAATATCGCGTGGTATATTTTGTATCCCAAAAATCTCTGTTATATTTTTTATATATATTTCGTAATAATCTCGCCAACTATTTATTTGTCTATAACGAACCGATTCGCCAGGCTTTTTGTTTGATAAAATAGCATCTAGCGCAATATTTGCATATTTATCATAAATAGGCCACCGGCCTCTAGTTAAAAAAAATATTAAAGAAATACAACAAACTATACCAATCCCTTGACCACTCTTTTTAAGTAGACTTTTTAATAATTTTTCTATGTCGGTATTTTCATTATTATTTATTAAATTATCAAAATTTTCTTGGCAATAATTTATAATATCCTTGGAATTTATTTGGTAAAAATGTGTTTTGAATAAAAAACTTAGGCTAAAATTGTTTTTAAAAATAATAGCACGTTGATATTCGCTAGCACTATGATTGATGGCTCCAATTTTCCACGCAATTATCAATGGAAAGTCTTTTATTTGCAAACCATCTTTCAAAATTTTTTCTATTTTTTTTTCAATAAACTCACTACTCTGATTTGCTATAGTTATACGTTTGCCATGAGTTGGCCCATCTAAATAATAAAACGGCTGGAATTCATCAATCCATTCATTTTTATTTATTTCTTGACTATTTTTGTCATAGAAAATCATAAAAATATTTTTACTGACAAATATTTATTTCCGCACTAATTTTTTCTTTTAAATAATCTACAACTTCGTTCATTCCACCAATTCTATCAATTAATCCATTATCAAGAGCCATTTGCCCAAGCATAGATGAACCGTCGGCCAATTGCTTTACTTTTTCAATTTCTAAATTTCTGTTGCTGGCTACTGCTTTAATAAATTCTTCATAAATAATTTCAATGTCTCGCATAATTAATTCTTTTTCTTCCGTCGTTAATACCTTATCCGGATTATACATATCCTTAAATTTACCCGCACTTAACTGATTATAAGTAAACCCATCTTTTTGATTTTTCTTAACATTATCAAGATAAGAAGAAGTGACGCCAATGCCGCCAATATCAGATTTGGCGGAAGCAAAAATAATATCAGCCCCCGTAGCCGCGTAATAAGCGCCAGAATCACCATACTCCCTGATGATGGCCACAGTTGGCTTTTGAGCTCTTTTTAAAGCATTGGCAATTTCTTCAGCTGCTACAGCGCTCCCACCAGTTGAATCAATGTCTAAAATAACAGCTTTAATATTATCGTTCTCTTCTGCTCTTTTTATAGACGCTATTATATTTTCA
Source organism: Patescibacteria group bacterium (assembly GCA_041666885.1). GTDB lineage: Bacteria > Patescibacteriota > Patescibacteriia > Patescibacteriales > XYC2-FULL-47-12 > 1-14-0-10-43-11. The sequence goes on from JBAYGB010000034.1 coordinate 2,627, forward strand.
GAAGAAGTTTCATCTACTGTTAAATTCCCATTTTCACAAGATAAATATTCTAAATCTTCGTTTGGAATATAGGTAGTTAATGTTCCTCGTAATTTAATGTTTATGGTATTGCAATCGTTTGTTTTATCTTCAGCGGTAAAATTATTTTCATCCAAATAACTAATAATATTATCACTTATATCCAAGACAAATTGCTCATTCTCTTCATTATTAGTAATAAAATCACTCGTAATCAAATCAATCGTTAACAAAACCATAAAAACAGCCGTTATAACTATAATAAACATCTTCAAAAAAAATTTAATCTTTTCCCAATTATATTTTTTTGGATTAAATTTAGAATAATTAATTTTAAATTTAAAAATGGGGCGAATGAAAATTTTTTTTAATTTTTGTATCATAATATTTTTTGTGCTTTGTTTAAATTAAATATTGTTAATAGGATTGCTTAGTCATCGTCCCAAGTACTCAGGATAAATATACAAATAATAGTACTATACTTAGCTTTATTTAACAATTTAACAATGGAACAATTTAACAATTATCTTTCTTTCTTTATCTGATAATAGTTTAGCACAAAATTGGCAACTTCGCCGAATAAGGGGGTGGCGGTGGATTCGGCGTATTTCGCGTCTTTGGGATCTTCCAAATAAGTGACCATGACGAAAGCCGGGTCGCTTGCGGGCGCGAAACCGACCAACGTGTGGTTGGTGCGGCCGGCATAGCCGCGGCCGGTGCGCGAGGCGATTTGCGCCGTGCCGGTTTTGGCGGCGACATAATAGCCCGGAACGCGAGCGCGTTTGGCGTGTCCAAGCTCGGCAACGTTCACCATCATGCCGGAAATCAAAGCCGCCGTGCGCGGCGCGATGACGCGGCGAATTTCTTGCGGTTCGCTTTTTAAATGCCGGCCGTCAGGACTCACAATTTCGTCCACAATGAAAGGTTTGGTTAAAACGCCTCCGTTGGCGATAACGCTGAAAGCGGTTGCGAGCTGCAAAGGCGTCGCCATCGTGCCTTGGCCAAAAGAAGCGGTGGCTAAATTTAAGTTATCGCCATGCATTTTGTCGCGCAAAGAACTGATGTTGCCTTCCGATTCGGTCATTAAAGTAATGCCGGTTTTTTTGCCAAAACCGTAATTTTCAACATACTTTAAAAAATTGTTAACTCCCACTTTGCGCGCGACATAAACCGCGCCGGTATTGATGGAATTCTCCAAAATACCGCTCATTGTCACCTCGCCATAAGTTTTATCCTCGGCGTTTTTTATCGTTTCGGTAGCGATAGTCACGGAACCGGTATCAACAAACTTGCTGTCCGGTTCAACCAAACCTAAATCAATTCCCATGGACATAGTCAAAGGCTTAAAAACCGACCCGACTTCATAGGCCTGCCAAACGCCGATATTGTTAAAAAAATTTAAATTTTTGGTTTCGCCGTAATCATTGGGATCAAAATCCGGCCAGGCGCACATAGCGATTATCGCGCCGGTTTTGGGATTCATAATTATCAGCGCGCCGCTGTCCGCGCCGTGGCGCAAGGCGGATTCGTCAAGTTTGCGGCAAGCGAAATCCTGCACCGATTTGTCAATCGTTAAAATAAAATCACTGCCGTTTACCGCCGGATTAAGCTCGTTGTCAACGGCGGCGATAATTTGTCCGGACGCGTCTCGTTCCGCGGTTAATTTTCCCATCACGCCGGCTAATTCTTTATTAAAGAAGCCTTCCAAGCCGTAAGATCCTTGGGTAATCTTATTATCGTTATTTTCCAACACGTAGCCTAAAATATGGCTGGAAATGTTTTTTTCCGGATAATACCGGAAATCGCTTAACCAATAATTTATGCCGGCCATTTTAAGCGCCAATATTTCGTTAAGTTTGTCTTTATCCACTTTTTTGGCGAGCGGCTCGTAAGGATCGCCTTGTTTTGACAATTTTGCCAGTAGTTCTTCCTGATAAATTTTTAATTTTTCTTCTTTTTCTTTTTTAAATTTATCTTCCAATATCAATCTTTCCTTGGCTAAAGCGACGCCGAGTTCTTCTTCGTTGATCGCTATTTCCTGCCCCGGCGCCGGCGGATTGTTTTTTATAATATCTTTGGCCATCGCGGCGCGCAAATCTTTTTCAATATTTGCCGTAATTAGATCAATATTCGGCTCTTCATAAGTTAAGGGAAATAAAATCGGCGCGAGTTTTTCCATCGCGTCTTTGGGGTCGGCAATATCTTTGGGCACGGCGTAAATCAAAGCGAATTCTTTATTGGCCGCGAGCGGATACAGGCCGGAATTTTCCTTCGCGGCGCGGACAAAAATTCGACCGCGTTCGGGAATTATTTCTTTTTCCACTCCATGTTGGCGCAAGGCTTTGGCGGCGTACAAATCGTAATTGATAATTTGCACATAAAACAAGCGAGCGACAATCGCTATGGCAAACAAAAAAATAATCGCTCCGAGTGTGGTAAGGCGATTATCTCCTATTGGCTGACTTTGTTTTATTCGGCTGGTCCAAATCATATTACTATCGTTTGTCATTCCCGCGACCTTGCCTACCGGCTCGCCTCGTTGAAGCTCCGGCGAAGCGGGCAGGCAGGAAGCGGGAATCCCGATACGGCTTTATTAAACATGAGATTCCCGCTTTCGCGGGAATGACATAATATTTTTATATGCGCGTTATGAAAAATTATCGCATGGCCACTTCCGCTTTTTTCGCTTCTAAATATTCAACGTCGGCTGAGGACACCATCCCTAATTTCGCCACCTTTTCATTAATATTATTATATGATTCCATTTGCATCGCCGTCAACTCCAATTCCCTGTTTTCTTTATTCAAACCGGCGACATCTGTTTTTACATCATTGACCACAAAACCATGACTGACTAATTTATTGCTGATTATCAAATAAGCGGCCGCCAAAATAATTATGGTTAAAAAAGCGAAACAATTAACATAAGTTAAATTGAATTTTAACCGCCACCGATTATTTCTGCCGCCTATTTTGGCCGGTAAGATTATGTCTTCTTCCGTCGGCGTAAAGATTGGTTTGTTTGATTCGGTTGTCATGGTTTCTGTTTTTATTTCCGCAAGGTATCGTTTGGCGGAATTATTTTAGAAAAGTATCTTTTCCGCCGCCCGCAGTTTAGCGCTGCGCGCGCGCGGATTATTTTTTATTTCCGCGTCTGTCGCGGTAATGACTTTTTTGGTTAAAATTTTCAATTGCGGCTGATGCCCGCAAACACATTGCAAAACTTCCGGCGGGCAAATACAGCGGCGAGCTTCTTGTTTAAAAAAATTCTTTACGATTCTATCTTCCAGCGAATGGTAAGATATAATGACCAATCGGCCCTTGTCTTCCAAAATTTTTACGGTTTGCGCCAACGCTTCCTGTAAAGCGCTCAGTTCATCATTGGTCGCAATGCGCAACGCCTGAAAAGTGCGGGTTGCCGGATGAATTCGTCCGCGCCGGTAGCTTGCCGGCACCGCATTCATAATCGTATCGGCCAATTCTTTGGTGGTGCGCACCGGCCGATTTTTTACAATCGCATTTGCGATTCTGCCCGCGTATCTCTCTTCGCCGTATTCCCTGATTATCTTTTCTAACTCTTTTTGTTTAAATTTATTTATTATTTCTTCTGTGGTCGTAATTCGTAATTCGTAATTCTTAATTCCAAATTTCATGTCTAACGGCGCATCCAAGTTAAAACTAAATCCCCGGCTCCGATCTTCGAGTTGAGCTGATGATAGCCCAAGATCAAAAACAATGCCGTCCACTTTTTCCACCCCAACGTGGTCAATAATTTTTTGTAAATTTTTAAAGTTTTCATTAACTAAAATTATATTTTCCAACTTTTCACTTTTAACTTTTAACTCGGCGTTTTCTATGGCCATTTCATCCGCGTCAATCGCGATTACTTTTCCGGCCTTACCGACTCGTTTCGCAATTTCCAGGGTGTAACCGCCTCCACCCAAAGTACAATCAACAATAATATTTCCTGATTTTGGGTTTAAATATTCAAGCGCTTCTGCCAACATTACCGGTATGTGTTTATATTCCATAATTTAACAATCATTGAACAGAAATTTAACAATAATTTTAACCTATAAATTTTTTGTAAGTTTCCGTCTAATTTCTGTAAAATTTCCGTTAAATTATTGTCAGTTATATTCCAACCCCAAAAATATTAATTAATTCTGTATTAGCCCCAATGGATGCCACTGCCATTAAAATAGTTGGCACTACTATTACCGCTAACATAAAAATTAAATTAGGGAAAAAATTATTTTTTAGATTTACCATATTCCTATTTCGTAATTCGTAATTCGTAATTCGTAATTCGTAATTCGTAATTTATTTACCTAGTTCTCCCAACTCTTCGGCAATTTTACCGCTATTTTTTCCGGTGGTTTTGCTATATTTTTGCCATGCTTTTTCGTCCCAAATTTCAATCCGGTTGTATAACCCGGCCATGATGACATTTTTTCTCAAATAAGCGTGGCCGCGCAAATATTCCGGCAATAGTATTCTTCCTTGTTTATCAAACTCCGCTTCCATAGCGCCCGCAAGCATAAAACGGCTGAAAGCGCGTGAGTTAGCTTTGTTAATGGGGGACGTGGAAATCTGCTCGGCCAGTTTTTGCCACTCGTCTTTGGAATATAAAAACAGACAATTATCAAGACCGCGGGTGACAACCGCCCCGTTTTGGAGTTTGGCTCTGAATTTTGCCGGTACCGCCACCCGGCCTTTATCGTCAATCGTATGGCTGTATTCTCCTATAAACATTTCAAATAATTTAGAATTCAGAAATAAGAATTAAGAATTATTATTGTGATCTGATTTTTTAACACTAGTAACTAAAATACTAATAATTTCATCACTTTCTTTAATTAAGAAACTCATTCTCTCTTTACTTATCAGACCTGCTGCCACTATCATTTCTAACCATCTTTTCGTTTCCCGCGCCTCTCTTAGCGCAACTCTTAAATAGTAGCAGAAATCTTTATTTGAAGTGGCGCTTTTCGCGTGAATAATATTGGAATTAACAGATGTGCCAGAACGAATTATTTGTTTACCTAAAATCCAACTCACTGTTTCTTTGGTTGGTAACGCGCGAGTCATCCCTATTATTCGGACTGCAAATTGAAATGTTCGCTCATCAATATCCCAAATTTTGTCTTCCATATTTCTGAATTCTGATTTCTTAATTAATGATTCATGTTAGGTGCAAAAGTAGCATGGCTGGAATCAGAGTAAATCCAATCTCATCCATGCCTCTTCTGGACCTTGCTCATAGTTTGGCTTTGTTCAACTTACTTTTA
>JBAYGB010000035.1:0-7885 GCA_041666885.1 Patescibacteria group bacterium
CATTTGAACGCTTTATTGGTGTTTTAATTGAACATTACGCCGGCGCTTTTCCGGTTTGGCTTTCGCCTACGCAGGTAAAATTGGTCGCGGTCAGCGAAAAACACATCAGCCATTGCGAAAGTTTGGCCGCTGAATTGCGCGAACATAATATTCGCGTGGAAATTGACGCAAGCGATGAAACCGTCGGTAATAAAATCCGTAAAGCGGTTAATGAAAAAGTGCCGTATATGCTGGTTATCGGGGATAAAGAAATGCAAAGTGTAAATTTAAATGTGCGCGACCGCGGCAGTAAAGAAACCAGGGAAATCGCCAAAGATAAGTTTATCGCGGAGGTTGTGGAGAAAGTAAAAAGTAAAAAGTAAAAAAAATCGCGTGTACTGTATCTTTACAGTATCACGCGATGAATTTATCAGATTTTTATCAATCCTGTTGGTTCAAAATCCGTTTCAAGCATTCGTCAAATCTTTCCAAAATATGTAAAAGAATGCGTGGCAATTCAATCGTGACTGGTTCTTTTGGAATAGATTGATACCATTGTACAACGGCATCTTTGTCAAATTCCAAACTTAACAGCAGTATTCTGATAAGTTTACATTCATGTTTTTTCAGTTCTCTTTCTATAGAATCAACTGATAAATTTTTGATTATATAGTCATCTCTTTGACCACAAATGTAGTTAAACCGGCTTGCAAAAGACGCCATTTTTGCTTCAGAAGGAGAAATAAGAGAACGCAGCAGAGGTTCCATGTCAGGTTGAAAAAAAGGCCAACGTTCACCTATAAACTCCACTTGAAAATTTGCGATTCCGGGTATTCCCTCACTGGTAGAAATAGAACAACTAACAGTTACTTTTTGTGTATTTTCTTCTGTTTTCATGGTGGAATCCTCTCTGTTCTTTATAGAAATTTAAAATAACAATGATCAACTGAAAATTTTATCACATAGCTATATTTTGTCAAGAGAAAGCCAACCTCCTTCTTTTTGTTTATGTCGCATTTAGACGCTAATAATTTAACTTTGGGCTCACTGGAATTTTACGCTTTTTTGTTTTGTGGTATACTGTAATTAAATTCTTCATTCATAATTCTTAATTCGTAATTAATTTTTTATGCCAATTGACGAGAAAAAAATTTTACAAAAATTAAAGGAAAAGGACCGGGAAATCGTGGAACTGAAACAACTTTTGGCCGAAGCCGAACAGGAAATTAAGGAATTAAATGATTTTCACGGCCTGCAAAAGCCGCGCCCGGGGATTTTGGAAAGTCAGTTTCTAAACAAATTAATAAAACGCACGGCATATTTATTGATCGCGGCGGTAATAATTTTTATCGGCATCGCGCCGTGGCTGTTTAAAGACAAATTATTAACCGACAATAACGGCGATAAAGCAACAGCGGAAGAACAAACCGCGGATTCATCGGAGCAGGCAGCAACGGAAGAAAACAAAACGGACAACACCGGCGAAACGGCGACGACTACTCCGACCGCGGAAACAAAACCCGAGGAACGACCAACCGGAACGCGCGATATTTTTCAGCCGGCAAAATCGTTAATAGTAAAATCGGATTTAGGCTGGCTCAATGTGCGCACCGAGCCTAATCAAAACGGAGATATTATCAAAAAAATAAACAGCGGGGAAGAAGTTGAATGGCTGGAGAAAACCGATAACAACTGGTATAAAATAAAAATAGATTCGGAAGGGCATACGGGGTACGTGTCGGGAGAATATGTGGAAGTAAAGTAAATTTCATGTCATTCCCGCGAAAGCGGGAATCTAAGAATAGTATGAGATTCCCGCTTTCGCGGGAATGACAAATTAAATTGACGTCCTCATGGGGACGTCTTTTTTATTGATAATTTTGTAATAATATGATAGGGTTTTGATATGAAAGACAAAAATAACAATAAATTATTGGTAATTTTAGGGCCGACATCTTCGGGTAAAACAAAACTGGCGGTTAGATTGGCGCGCAAGTTTAACGGCGAAATCGTGGGCGCGGACAGCCGGCAGGTTTATCGGGGAATGGATATCGGAACGGGGAAAGACTTGCATGAATTCAGAATTAAGAATTCAGAATTAAGAATCCAAAATATCCCGTATCATTTGATTGATATTGTCAGCCCGAAGACGGAGTTTAATTTGGCGAAATATCAAAAATTGGCTTATCAAGCGATTAACGATATTCTGCGAAGAGGGAAGTTGCCGATTCTTGTCGGCGGCACGGGATTATATTTGCAAGCGGTGGTCGAGGGATATGATCTAGGCGGCGTTAAACCGGATAAAATATTGCGCGCCGATTTGGATAAAAAAACAATCGGCGAGTTGCAGCGCATCTTAAAAAAATTGGATCCAAATTTTAAAATAAAACTGGAAAACAAGCGGTATTTAATTCGTTATATTGAGATGATAAAACAAAAAAAATTGCCGCTTGAAAAATTACTCACCGCGAGCGGCAGTAAATACGACTGCCTGATTTTAGGCATGGATTTTCCCCGCGCGGAAATAAATCAAAGAATTGACAAGCGCTTGATTGATAGAATTGAGCATGAAGGCATGATAACGGAAATTGAAAAATTACATCAGGCAGGTGTGAGCTGGAAACGATTGGAAAGCTTCGGTTTGGAATATAAGTTTGTCAGCCGGTATTTGCAAAAAAAATTAAGCAAACCGGAAATGATTGAAAAATTGGCCATTGCCATTCATCAATTCGCCAAACGGCAGATGACTTGGTTTCGGCGCTGGGAGCGGCAAGGCAGGAAAATAAAATGGATTAAAAAATATGAAGAAGCGAATCTATTAATAAAAACTTGGGTAAAATAAAAAAGGCTCTGTAAAAATAGAGCCTTTTATAATTTCATCAAAAAGAACGTTGCTAAATGTTGCTAAATAACTTGGAGCATTGGCTGGATTTTGCATTCATCGCAATAAGTATCAATCACATTGACAGTTTTGTCGCGATAAAAATCTCGCAGGCATTCTTTTGAATATTTTTCCCATCGCTTGGTTGCCCTATTAAATACCTTTTGACAACATGGACAGATAGAGAGATCATGAACCACTTTTACATATTCCAAGATCCCGCGTTCTATTATTATTGCATGCTGTCGTAATTCTTCCCATAGCTTTCCATTTTCAAACACGGTGGGCGTAAATCCAATTCCTACCTGTTCATACTGTAAAAGAGTCAGCCCCGTTTCTTTCGCAGTTGTTTCTAGCAGGGTTCTTTCCTCATTCTTGACCCCAATGATTAAAAAAAATTTTTTCGCAAAAGAATTATCTTCGCCATCTTCTGGTATAAAAAGAAAAATGCTGCCATTTAGATGGTGAGGAGCTTTTTTAAAACCTAATGTTTTCAATTTTTCCACCATTGATTGAATGTCCATGATTTTTCTCCAATTCTTTTCCCTCAGCCGTTTTTTTACCTGCTTTTTGTTTTTTCTGCTTGGTTTTGTTTTTTGCCCTTTCCTTTCAAGTTTTGGTATTAAATTTTTTAAAGAGCTACTAAAAAAAACGACCCACCCTATTGGGCGAGTCGTTTTTTTAAATAGCCATTAACATCCAATGGAAAAAATAAAACAGGACGATTTGTATTTTTAGTTTGATATTGGTAGTTTTGTTTTCGGTTAGACATAACTTTCTGTTTCTTATTCTACGGCAAAAGCCCTTGTTATGTCAAATTTATTTTTTTAGCTAATTTTAAACAAAATTTTGTTAATGTGTGAATAACCGGTTTAAGCGGTTAATATTTTTAGTAACAATTCTCGCGCTTTTTGCGGGTTGGCCTTGCCCTTTGATTCCTTCATCATCTGGCCGACCAGAAATTGAATCGCGTTTTCTTTGCCCAGTTTGTATTCTTTTACCGCCTTTTCGTTATCATCAATTATTTTTTTGGCGATTTTTTCCAATTCACCTTCATCGTCCATTTGCTCCAATTTTTTAGCGCGCATAATATCAGACGGATCGCCGCCGCGCGTGAACATTTCCTGAAAGATTATTTGCGCCGCCGATGAGTTCACTTTGTTGTCGTAAACCAAAGCGATAAATTCACCGAAATTTTCCGGCGTTATTTTTAAATTTTTAATATTAGTTTTTGTTTCATTCAAATATTTGAACAGTTCGGTGCCAATCCAATTACCGGCGAGTTTGGCCAGTTTAACTTGCGCCGTTTCCCAATCATGCCCGTTGGTTTCCACCCAAGCGCGCAATTCGGAAATAACTTTTTCCACATAATCGGCGATATATTTATCACTCGTTAAAACTTCGGCGTCGTAATCAGAAAAACCGTATTCGCGTTGAAAGCGCCCTTTTTTCACTAACGGCAATTCAACCAAGTCGGCTTTTATTTTTTTAAGCCAATCGGCGGCTACCGTGATCGGAGAAATATCCGGATCGGGAAAATAGCGGTAATCATTCGCTTCTTCTTTGGAGCGCTGGGAAAAACTCTGGCCTTTGTTTTCATCACAACCGCGCGTTTCCTGAATAAGTTTTTCGCCACTGGCGAGAGCCTCTTCCTGCCGTTTGATTTCGTACAGGATCGCTTTTTCCACCGCTTTGAAGGAATTGATATTTTTTAATTCCACTTTGGGATTTAAAACATAATCGCCAATCGGCTTAATCTTACAGCCGCCTTCATATTTCCACCGGCCGTGTTCTTGCAAACTTAAATTGGCTTCGCAGCGCATTTGTCCTTTTTCCATATCCGCTTCGGAAATTTCCAAATAACGCAAAATTTGTTGGTACTCTTGGCAGAATTTTTTTGCTTCTTCCGCGCTAACGATCACCGGTTCCGTTACCAACTCCATTAACGGCGCGCCGGCGCGATTATAATCCGCCAGGCTGTAATTTTTTCCCGCCGGATGCGTTAATTTTCCCGCGTCTTCTTCCAAATGAATTCGCGTAACCACGATTTTATGATCCCCGATTTCCAAAAAGCCGTCATAGCATAACGGCAAGTCGTATTGGGAGATTTGGTACGCTTTGGGCAGGTCGGGATAAAAATAATGTTTGCGGTCAAATTTGGAATAAGAATTTATTTTGCAATTTAACGCGAGGCCGGTTAAAATCGTCCATTCAATCGCTTGCTTGTTCGCTACCGGCAAAGTGCCCGGATGCCCAAGGCAAATCGGACAAACGGTTGAGTTTGGCTCTTTATTCAAGTCCTCGTTTAAATTGGCGCACCGGCAAAACATTTTGCTCTCGGTATTGAGCTGGACATGGATTTCCAAGCCGATAATTATATCGTACATAATTTGTGTAATCGTTTGTCATTCCCGCGAAGGCGGGAATCTAAAAATAAATGTGAGATTCCCGCTTTCGCGGGAATGACATTACTATTTTATCTTAACCGAAAAGCAGGCAAAAAACAAGAGTTGACATCGATTATATTTACGGTTAATATAAGAACGGCAATGCTCGTACATTTTAAAAACGGGGAGCGAAACAATGGAAAATTTACCATTCACACAAACAAGCGATGTTATGCCGAAAGCAGAAGAAACAGAGCAGAGTAAGTCAGTTGATAACTTGAAAGAAAAAGCAACACTGCCTTGCCATCGCAAATGTGAAAGTTGCGGTAAAATAGGCAATTTGAATAATGGAAAATGCTGGTACGAAAATGATTAATAAAAATTTAAATTCCACTGCTCCCAAAACCATTTTTATTTCTCTCGATTTTTTCTAACACACCGACCTCCTCCAAGGCCGGTGTTTCTATTTTTTGGATTAGCAGTTGGGCGATTTTTTGGTCTTTAGCGATATGATAAATATCGCCGGATAAGTTTATGACCACCACTTTTATTTCACCGCGATAGCCGGCATCAATTACTCCGCCGGCCGTTTTTAAGCCGCCGGCGGCAAGCCCGTTTTTATCCCAGATTAAACCGACGCATCCTTTAGGAATAGTGAGCGCGATGCCCGTGCCAATCGTTGCCGTTTCGTTTTCATAAAGTGTGCAATTTTCGTTGGCGTATAAATCAAAACCGGCATCATCCGCGCGCGCGCAGGTGGGAAGTTTTGCGTTTAAATCCAATTTTTGCGCTTTGATAGCCGCGTTTATATCAACAGTCGGAATAAAATTTAATCGCGCGAGCGACCGCGCTTCTTTTTCTTTCAGTTGTAAAAGGCGCGGGTTGGCTTCTTTGACATCGGGGTTGATAGCGGTTATTTCCGTTTGGTTTGCTTCCGCCGGATAGGCTTTTGCTATTAAAGCGCTGATGTCGTCGGTTTCTTCGGTTGAGATGATTTTTTTTACTTTTTTCCAAATGTCGGCTTGCACTTGTTCAATAGTTTGGTTGGCGTTGATTATTTCCCAATTGCGCTCTTGCGCCAGCCGCAAATGCGTTGAGCGGACTTTATCGGTCAATTCTTCATTTTGTTCGTGTTGGTGATTGGCTTCAATTCCGGAAGTAAAGCGATGGCCGTCAAATAAAATTGCCAGGTCTTCTTTTAACAAATGAGAATTGATAAATTTTAAAAATTGTTCGTCTACGCCGGTGCCGATGCCCCAGGCAAGTCCGGTGCCGATATAATCTTCCGCCACGATATTTATGCCGTTAGCCAATTTTTCTTTTAAAATCGGCTCATATTGCGTGCGGTTAAAAGTGTAAAGAATTTGCACCTCGCGCGGCGTCAACTTATGAAAATTTCCTTGCCGCAAATAATCATTAATTAACGTGCCGGAAGGCGCCAAATCATACAGCGGATATTTTAAGTATTCGGCTTCAACACCCGTTTGCCGTAATTTTTCCACTAATAATTTTGCCTGAATGGTTTTACCCAAATTATTAATGCCGTATAAAACTATCAATTTGCCGCACGATTTTGGCGTTGAACTGTCAATTTGGTTTTGAGAAGGGGAGAAAAACATAACTAAGAATTTTAAAATAAAAAGCACGCCTTTAAGCATGCCTCCTTGATGATTTTTTTGTCATTCCCGCGAAAGCGGGAATCTCATACTATTTTTAGATTCCCGCTTTCGCGGGAATGACATTAATTTAGTTTATTTATTATTTCATCAATTTGCCGGTATAAATCAGCAACAGCGCCGTTATTATCTACCACATAATCAGCTGTTTGGCCAACAGCCGCGATTTCTTTTTCCGCTTCCGCTTGGCTGTCTATTTTAAATTGTTCCAAAGTTTTACCGGCATCATCCTCGTTTTCGCGGCGCAAACGCAGGCGTTCAAAACGCTTCTCCAAATTTGTCACAATGTAAATAAGTTTGAATTCCGGCAGTTGCCGTAAATAAGCAATATCGGTAAAGCGACGGACGCCATCAATAACGATTAACGGATTGGTTTCTTTTTTTACATCTTCAGCAATGACCTGGGCGAGCAGATCTTGTCCAAAATTTTCCCGCAAGATCCGGGAAAGAATTTGCATATTATCCCGCTTAATTTCCACGTAAACGCGGTTTAAAATATCGCGCAACGCGGTAGAAAAACGATAATTGGCGGCTTGATATTTTTCCATTAAGTAACCGGTAGCCATTCCTTTACCGCTGGAAATTTCCCCGACGATGCCAATGATTATTTTTTTAGGTTTCATGTTTATCTAGTAAGTTCAAAAAATGTTATTTTATAGCCGCCGGCGTCGACAGTTTTGGCGGAAATTATTTTTTTAAATTCGGAATAATCGGGAAAAAAAGTATCCGCTTCTTTCGGTTCATCGTCAACCACGGTTAAATACAATTTGTCGGCCAACGGCAAAGCTTGTTTATAAATCATACCGCCGCCGATAAAAAATATTTCGCGCCCTTTTTGCGCCCGGCCCAGTTCAATTGATTCCGGCAGAGAATAGGCGACTAAGCAATTTTTCGCCTCAAAATCTTTATTTAAAGTTACAATAATATTAGTTCGGTTCGGCAGCGGACGATCGTTCATGGAG
>JBAYGB010000036.1:0-7807 GCA_041666885.1 Patescibacteria group bacterium
TTGTTTGAAATGACCGGCGCGGGTTTTAAAGAAATAACGAACGCGAGCGGCGTATTTTTGGATAAGCAAACAGGCGCGCAAACCGGCAACGTTGTCTCCGGCATTATGGAAGGCACCAGGCCGTTTTTGGTGGAAGTGCAGGCGCTCGCGACCAAAACCGTTTTTGGCTATCCGCAAAGAAAATCCGCCGGTTTTGATTTAAACCGTTTGCAAATTTTAATCGCCGTTTTAACCAAGCGCGCCAACATAAACTTAATGGCGCAAGACGTGCATATCAATATTGTCGGCGGGTTGAAAATCACGGAAACCGCGCCGGACTTGGCGGTGTGCGCGGCGATTATTTCCAGTTTATTAAATCAGATTATAGACAATAAAACTGTCATTCTGGGCGAAGTGGGTTTGGGCGGCGAGACGCGCGCGGTTTATAAACTGGAACAGCGTTTGGCTGAAGCGGCCAAACTGGGATTTACCAAAGCGCTGATTCCGGCGGTAAATGTGGAGAGCAAACTGGAATTGATAAAAATAAATAATGTCGGGGAGTTGGTAAAATATATTACCGGATGATGATCGTTTTGTCATTCCCGCGAAGGCGGGAATCCCTGCCTCCCGGCTCGCCTCGTTGAAGCTCCGGCGAAGCGGGCAGGCAGGTCAATTTTATATCAAATATTAGATTCCCGCTTTCGCGGGAATGACACTTTAAAAATCGCCCAAAATCTCTTGGGCTGTTTTTTTAGAAAAATAAAAAAGGTGGTTAAAATTAATTAACCACCAAAGATTATTATTTTTTAAAAAGCCGGCTTTTTAAAAACTTAAGCAGCGCATATTTGCTGCTGCGGTTGTTGCATATTGCCTTTTGCTCGTTTTCTATTCAAATCAGCAATAAAAGTTCGAACGCGATCTTCGCCAATAATTGGCAAGACTTCCCCCCAAGTTAATGTTAAACTTTTTGACCTGGTGAAAGCAGAAAAACGGCTCAAATCTTCATAGGAAAGATTACTTTTTTCCTTAATACGCCGCAAAATTCCACTTTTTACTACTCCGGGGCTTATCTCGTTCAACTTAAACAAATCATTTTCAGCCAAAAAACTTCCTGGTTGCTCTTTTGCGGGAGGCACTTGTACATTCATATACAGTGCCAAACTGATCGTTTTATTCTCAACCCTTGTTTGCATCTTGCTTTTCATTGCTTTTCTCCCATTCTTTTTCTGCTTTTTTTTGCTTTGCTTGCTTTAAAAAATCAAGCGGCTTGAGATAGAGCTTTTAAATTTCTTATAATTTCCTGTGCTTTATCTTTGCCTACTTGCGTTTGCCGACAAATCTGAACAACTTCCAACCGGAACTTATGCTTAGTACGGCTGGCAAATATCAAGATGAAATCAATCATCGCTGATATCTTTTGGAAGTATTCTGGTCCGACCGGTTCATCGCTTTGGATAAGTCGCGCGAGTTTATCTCGCAACAACTGTAATACTTTCATTGATGCCATGCGTGCGAGTACGCTTTTCCTCAATACAGGAAAAGAAAGGTCGGGAAAACGTTGCTTCAATAATTCCAACGCCAGTTCCTGACATGTGTCTTTTTTGCACACATGCCCGATAACTAACACATCCCGCAAGTTTTTTTGGCTCTCGCAGAAATAGCAACTGTTTTTCCCGTTTGTTTCACTGTCTCTGTTTTGCTTTTTGTTTCTTGTCATTTTGCAAAACTCCATATATCCCTTTACCGAACAAACAGGTGCAGGGAAAATATAATGAGCGCATGCGCTCTTATTGCCACAAAACTATTCTATTATTTTGTTTTAACAAGGAGCATATTTATGAAAGAACATTACCACAAACCAAGATAAAAGTCAAATTGCTATGATTTATTACCTTTCGCTGTGGATATCGTTCAGTTTACCATTACTATTGATTTTTATCCAGCCGTTCAGATCGGTGCGATAAATCTTTACGCCCAGCCGCTCCAACCGGTTAATAACGCGCAAACTCGGGTGGCCGAAATCATTATCCTTACCGACGGAAATAACCGCTGCCGAAGGCTTTACCGCTTCTAAAAATTTCTCCGAACTGGAAGTATCGCTACCATGGTGGCCGATTTTTAAAATATCGGCGCGCAGGTCAATATTTTTTTCTAACAATACTTGCTCTTCCATTTCTTCCAAATCACCCGTAAATAAAAAGTTTTGATCTTGATAAATCAATTTGGCGACAATAGAGCTATTGTTTAAATTTTCCATTTTTTTATTTAACAAACTTTCTAGCGGATATAAAATATCTAAACGCAAATCCGCGCCCAAAGTAATAGTCTGCGGCCGATCAATAATCGTCAACGGAATGTTTTTTCGTTTGATAATGTTCAGCCATTCCAAATAGGTAGGCGACGTGTGCGAAACGCCGGTATATAAAATTTTTTTCACTCGGTATCTTTGCAAAACTTTTACCAAACCGCCGACGTGGTCGTCGTGCGGATGGGTTAAAATCATCAGGTCAATCGCGCGGTCGTAAAAAGGCAGTTCACGCGGCAGTTCGCGTAAGATTTCTTTGCCGTCGCCGCCGTCAATTAATATATTTTGCCCGTATGGCGTTTTGATTAAAATCGCGTCCCCTTGCTCGACATTTAAAAAATCAAGTTCCAGTTGCTTTTTGGGATTGGAACAAAATAAAAAAACAGCCAGTCCCAGACCGGCGATAATGGCGATTATTAAAAATATAATGATAATTTTTTTGTTAAAAAACATACCTACATCTTATTTTTTCAAATCAGGTTTCTTATTCTTATTATACCGCCAAATAAATAAAATCGCTAAACAATAATATATGACCGCCCATCCTGACCAAACATAATCAATTTCCAAATACGCGAGCGGCAATTTTACCGCTTTGTCCGCGACAAAAATCATATATTTAAGCGCAAAATATATCGGCGCAAACCAAAGCCAAGCCAAATCGGGAATTAAAATACTAAATATCGGCGCAATTAAACCAAACACCATAATAAACGGCAATAAAAATAACACCAGCACATTGACTAAAGGCGCGATTAAGGAAACCTGGTGAAAATTTAAAGCGATAACGGGCAAAGTTAAAACTTGCGCCGCCAAAGTGAGGACGATAATATCAATTATGCCTTGCAGTAATTGCGCCCCATAGCGTGTGCCTACGTTTATAATTTTATCCACCCATTCTTTAAAAATCGGGTAAACATAAATAATGCTTAAGAGCGCCAAAAAAGACAATTGAAACCCAATATCGTCGCGCAACGATTTTGGATTTAATAACAGCATCAAAACCGCGGCAAACACCAACGCGTTGGTTAATTTGTTCAGTCGGCCGAAAAAAACCGCGAGCATGGCGACAAAAGCCATTACGCCCGCCCGCACGGCTGATGCCGGCAAGCCGATCAATATTAAGTACAAAGTTAAAGCGGCGGCGGAAGATATCAAAGCCCAACGGCGCGATAAACCAAAAGCGATCAAAAAATTTATGATAATCACCGAGATAATGGAAATATTCATGCCGGAAATCGCGATGATATGCGTGATGCCGGCTTGCGCGAAAGAATTTTTCAACTCTTGCGGCAATTCCCCGCGATTATTTAAAATCATGCCTTGCAAAAGTGAATTTTCCGGTTCTGATAAACCAACGCTCATCGCGTCCGCGAATTTTGCTTTTAATTTTAAAATCGCGGCATAAAATTTATGCGACAGGGATCTAATATGCCCCGTCTCCACAATATCAATTTTAGGATTGTAACAAGTTGAATAAATATCCTGCATCGCCAAATACCGGTCGTAATAAAAATCGTCAATTTGTTCCGGCGCTTGCAATTCGCATTTAATTTTCAGCGTATCGCCAAAATTATAATTTGGATATAACGGAACGGTAATTAAAACATTTCCTCTGACCGGCAGGCGACATTTCGAAATGTCGCCTTCAAGACACAATGCTCCAACCGTCAATTTTACTTTATCTTCCCGCATGTCCGGTTCGCGGTTAACCGTACCGATAAATTCTATTTTTTGTCCGTTATAAAACCAAATTTTATCCGGACCGGTTACCGGCAGACTGACGCTATAGCGCCAAACGCCGAGGAGAAAAAATATAAAAAATAAAACAAAGGCGACACGTCGGCGTGTCGCCTTCATAAAAATATAATGTAAAATTATTATTACCGCGCATCCGGCAGCCGCTCCGAAAAACCATAAATCATAACGCAAAAATCGGTTCGGTAAAAATGAGGCGAGGGCGATGCCGCCGATAAAAACCAAGTTGGAATATAAAAATAATTTCGCTCGTGAAAAATTAAATGGCATTTAAGCTATAATCAAAAACCTCAACATCACGATGTCAAAGTTTTTGAGTTTTTAATTTTGTTCAGCCAAGTTATTTGTTCATCTTGGTCACCGCGTAAATCATGTAAAGCGCCGACAAACCGACTAAATCGTAAATCAATTTTGACAAAAATGACATCTGGCCGAAAATTGCCGCGACCAAATCAAAATTGAACAAGCCGATTAATCCCCAATTTAACCCGCCGATAATGACCAAAACGATGGCCACCCAATCCCATGCGTTTATTTTTGACATTCCACTCACCCCCTTTCTTTTAAGTGTAATGCTTGTATTTATAATAACATATTTATTTGGCTGCCGCAAAAATTAAATCTGATAAAAATAAAGTGAGCGCAATGCCAAAAATAAAAAATATGCGACTTATTAAAAGTATTTTAGATTTTGGCCAATGCTTCATGCCTTAATTTCGTAATTCGTAATTTTTAATTTTTAATTGATTTCCGCCAGCGCAAATAGCTTTCCATAAAGCCCTCCAACTTTCCATCCAGCACGCTTTCCACGTCCGGCGTTTCATAATCCGTCCGATGATCTTTTACCATTTTATACGGCTGCATCACATACGAACGAATTTGGTTTCCCCATTCGGGCGCGAGCGTTTCCCCTCGCAGGCGCGCTTCTTCCGTAGCGCGTTTTTGTTCTTCCAACTGGAATAATTTCGCGCGCATTATTTTTAACGCGGTTTCTTTATTTTGCGACTGCGACCGCTCGTTTTGGCAGGTGACGGTAATATTGGTTGGCAGATGCACGATGCGCACGGCGCTGTCGGTCGTATTGACGCTTTGTCCGCCGGCGCCGGAAGAGCGAAAAACATCAATCCGCAAATCTTCGTCTTTGATTTCTATTTCTGCGGCGTCCGGCAATTCCGGAATTATTTCTACGAGCGCGAAAGAGGTATGCCGCATTTTTTCCGCGTCAAACGGCGAAATGCGCACCAACCGGTGAACGCCGGCCTCCGATTTTAAAAATCCGTACGCCCAGCGTCCGGAAATTTTTAGCATCGCGCTTTTTATGCCGGCTTCCCCGCCCACGCTGCGTTCCAATGTTTCCGCCGTCCATTTTTTACTCTCGGCAAAACGCAAATACATCCGCTCCAATATTTGCGCCCAATCCTGCGCGTCGGTGCCGCCGGTGCCGGCGTGAATGGTTAAAATGACATTATTGACATCGTATTTTTCGCCGAATAAAACCAAAAATTCAAGCTTGTTGAATTCCGCTTCCAGTTCGTTAAATCGTTCTTCCAATTCGGTTGCAAGCGTCGCGTCAAGTTTGGTGCCCGCCTTTTCTTCTTTTTGCGACTGCGACAAGTTCTTCCAAATCTTTAATTTTTCTTTCCAAATCGTCCCATTTTTTTATTTCCGCGCGCAACTCCGCCGCTTGTTGACTCGCCTCTTTGGCTCTGTTTTGATCCTGCCAAAATTGCGGCGTCTGCATTGTTTTTTCCAAAACTTGCAATTCCGAGCGCATTCCATCCAATCGCAAAAGTTCGGCTGTTTTCTGCACCCGTCCACGCAAATCGTTTAAATTTTTAAGTAAATTCTCCATAGGCCACAAATCAACAAGTCCGCTACAAATATTACAAATAAATATCTTTTTATTACTTTTTACTTTTAACTTGTTACTTGAAACTTGACACCATGTCCCGGAATTATATAATCCGCTATTTTTAATAATTTCAACCTGCTTTGCCGCAATGCTTTTTTATCCTTTGCAAATTCATCTTTTAAATTTAACAAAGATTGCTTGTCCATTTTCGGTTTCTCCCTGTCATCCCACCAAAACACATCGCCGGCAATAGCATATACCCCCTCTTTTGTTTTTGCAATGAGCGACGCGTGTTCGTGCGCGTGCCCGGGCGTCGCGATAATTTTTATCGCTGTGCCGGGAATATTTTTACCGTTGTAAAAAATTTCTTGGTCGCCGCGGTAAATTGTATCGCTATCATAAATATCGGCTTTGGGAAACAGCCGGATATTTAAAATATGATCGGGATGATAGTGGGTTAAAAAAATTATGCCGATATCCGCCGGTTTTATCTTCTCTTTCTTTAGCGCTCGCAAAAGTAATCCTGCGTTTGCTCCCGGGTCAACTAAAATCAGTTTGCCTGAATCTTTGATTAAAACAGTGCTCGGCGACGCTAAATATCCGCCTTTTATCGGCCGCGCGTAACCGGCAATTAAAATTTTTATTTCGCTCATAAAATATCCGATTCAAGCCCCAGCGATAAATCGCGGGGCTAGTTTTTACAAACCCGCTTAAGCGGGTTTTGATTCTTGCCCGGCCATTTATGGCTGGGCGTTTCAAAATTTGCCACCAATATTAATCAATCGCTTAAAGTTAATCTTCTATCTGAGTAATTTAAAAAAATTATTATTCAATTATTGTTAAATTTCTGTTTAATTTCTAGATTCCCGCCTCCGCGGGAATGACAAAAAACTAAACAATATAACAATGAAACAGTGGAACAATTCAACAATTTAACTGATTAACTTTATAAACTTTTAACTTTATGGACTTTAACTATTTTTGTATTCTTCCAACTTCACCTTCACGTCCTTCTTCTCGCCTTTATGCCAAACTTTAAAAGTCACTTCATCACCCGGTTTAAACTTACTCAACGCGTTAGCCAGTAAATTTTTACTATTTATTTTTTGTCCGTTGATTTCTAAAATTATATCATTTTCAGTAATACCCGCTTTATCCGCCGGCGATCCGGGAATAACCGCCAAATCGGTACGGTTATCGCCGCGCGCCACGAGCGCGCCTTCAGTAACGGACAAATTATTTTGTTTGGCGATATCGTCAGTTAACATCACATAGCGCACCCCAAGCCACGGCCGGCTGATTTTGCCGGTTTTTTGCACCGCTTCAATTGAATTTTTTACCTCGTTAATCGGAATGGCAAAACCGATTCCCTGCGCGCCTTGCGCCACCGCGGTATTGATGCCGATAACTTGCCCCGCGATGTTTAATAACGGACCGCCGGAATTGCCCGGATTAATCGCCGCGTCGGTTTGAATAATATTAGTTAAATCTTCCGCCGTGCCTGCGCCGTCCGCGGTAATGGAACGCGCGAGTCCCGAAATAACGCCGACTGATACTGTATTTCTAAATTCGCCTAAAGCATTGCCGATAGCAATCACGCTTTGTCCGACCTTCAAATTTCCGGAATCGCCCAGTTCCACGGTCGGCAAATCTTTCGTCTCTATTTTTAAAATCGCCAAATCGCTTACCGGGTCGCGCGCCAAAACTTTGGCCGGATATTTTTTCTCGTCATTCATTAAAACCGTGTATTCCGCCTGTTCATCGGTAACGACGTGTTTATTGGTGACAATCATGCCATCAGGCGAAATGATAAAACCGGTGCCGCCGCCGACTTCTTGTTTTTCCGTGCCGTTTTGTCTCGTTCCCGGAACCAAAAACTGACTGTCATTGCCTCCAAAAAATTGATCAAAAAA
>JBAYGB010000037.1:0-7371 GCA_041666885.1 Patescibacteria group bacterium
AAATATTATTTTTGCCCAAGCATATTGCTGATTATATAATCGTCCACGAATTGTGCCATTTAAAAGAATTTAATCATTCCAGAAAATTTTGGAATTTAGTCGCCCAAGCAGTGCCAAGTTATTTAGAAATAAAAAGAGAATTAAAAACAAGGAATTAAAAACAATTTTAAAAAAGACATTGCCAAAACAACATAAAGATGATACATTAAAAAGTCGTACTTTTACAAAATGCTAAAAAAAGGAGCAACGAAAGTGAGAACAGATAGCAAACAGTTGATAGTTAGCAATTTATTGGTATTGGTTTTTTTAATGGCTGGCTGCGCTTCCACTGATTTTTTTGGATCGCCCAGCAGTTTATTCGCCGGCCATCCGAAAGTTCTTCTTGAAGCTCATGCTGTTGAATGGGATAGAGCAATAGGTGGAACCGGTAATGATCAAGCATATTCCGTCCAGCAGACTTTTAACGGCGCGTATATTATCGCCGGTTTGACAAATTCTTTTAACGTCGGGTTTTATGACGTCTACCTTGTTAAAATGGATTCCGAAGGCAGCCTGCTATGGGCAAAGACATTCGGCGGAGCCGGTTACGACCAAGCATATGCTGTCCGGCAAACTTCCGACAATGGATATATCGTCGCCGGTGTAGCGGATTCTTTTGGCGCCGGATTTGCCGATGTTTATGTTATCAAAACGGATACCGACGGTAATCTGTTGTGGCAGAAAACATTCGGTGGAGCCGACAGTGATTGCGCTTATGCCGTCCAACAGACTTCCGATGGCGGATATATTATCGCCGGTTTGACGGATTCTTTCGGTGCCGGAAAGTCTGACGCTTATCTTGTTAAAACGGATACCGACGGCAGCCCACTGTGGCAAAAAACATTCGGCGGAGCTGGTGTTGACGACGCTGATTCTGTCCAACAGACTTCCGATGGCGGGTACATTGTTGCCGGTAAGACAAGTTCTTTCGGCGCCGGAAAAACTGATATTTATTTGTTTAAAACTGACGCCGCCGGTAACTTATTATGGGAAAAAACATTTGGCGGGTCTGATATTGACGACGCTAATTCCGTCCAACAGACCTCTGACGGCGGATACATTGTCGCCGGCAAGACAAGTTCTTTTGGCTCGGGGGAAACTAACGCCTATCTTTTGAAAACTGGTGCCGACGGCAATTTGCTGTGGGCAAAGGTATTTGGCGATGCCGATGATAGTAGTAGTTCTTCCGTCCGCCAAACTGCCGATGGCGGCTATATTGTTGCCGGAGAAACAAAATCTTTTGGCGCTAAAACTGTTGATGTCTATCTTATAAAAACGGATATTAACGGCAACTTGCTGTGGCAAAAGATATTCGGCGGAGCCAGTATTGACCGTAGCGCTTCCGTCCAACAGACTTCTGACGACGGGTACATTGTTGCCGGCGAGACTAATTCTTTCGGTTTTGGAAACTTTGATGTTTACTTGGCGAAGATAGCGCCGGAATAAAAAACAGAAAATGTTCTTTATTTTTCTAAAACCTCCCGTAATAAAACGGAATAATTGGTCGTTTTATTATTAGAATTTATGTTTATAGAGAAGTTAGAAGTAACTTCTCTTTTTATTTGATTTTTTATCCAAAAATTGATACCCTAAACATGTGTCATTCCCGCGAAGGCGGGAATCTAAAACAAGAAACAATAAGGAGATTCCCGCCTTCGCGGGAATGACATTTATTTTATATGCTAGCATTTTTACGCGGTAAAATCTTAAATAAAAGCCAGAATTTTATTATCTTGGAAGTTAATAATATCGGCTACCAAATTTTTGTTAACGCGGCGGCGTACGCGGATTTAAATGTCGGACAGGAAACGGAGTTTTATTTATACCACCATGTGCGCGAAGATATGGACGATTTATACGGTTTTAAAAATTTCGCCGAACTGGAATTTTTTAAATTGCTTTTGTCCGTCTCCGGCGTGGGGCCGAAATCGGCGCTGGGAGTTTTGGGCATGGCGAGCGTGGAAGATATAAAAGAATCTATCGGCGCGGGCGATCCGTCGGTATTAACCAAAGTTTCCGGCGTCGGCAAAAAAACGGCCGAGCGAATCGTTTTGGAACTGCGCGGAAAAATTGACCATTTGGCGCCGCCGGATAGCAACGGCCTGGTGAGCGCTTCCGCGAACAGCGATGAGATAGACGCGTTGATGTCTTTGGGATATTCATTGCAGCAGGCGCGCGACGCGCTGAAAAATGTTGATATGGATATAAAAGAAAGCGGGGAGAGAATAAGAATGGCGTTGCGGGGATTAAGTAGAAGGTAAAAAGTTAAAAGTAAGAAGTAAGAAAAAAATATTTTATTGTCATTGCGAGAAGTAGTTTAGATATCTGGATATTTGATATTGGATATTATGAAAAAACGGGTGATAATTTTATTTAGCGTAATTATAATGTTGTTGACGATAATTTTTGTAGCGAATAAACAAACGGCAAAAAATAAAGAGGTTTTGGGGGAGAAATTAAATCAAGAAAGCATAAAAACATTAAAGCAAGAAAATAAAAAAGTAGAAAATATAGAAGAAGGGGATAACGTGAAAGCAAAAAATATCCAATATCCCAATATCCCAATATCCAACATCAAAAATGAAGACGTAATTGAAAGTTCGGTAAATATTAAAAATTTAAAAGAAGATAGAAAATATTATTTAGTAACCAAGGTGGTTGATGGCGATACAATTGACGTGTTAACGGAAACAACGACAGAACGAGTGCGTTTAATCGGCATCAATACGCCGGAAGTTGTTGACCCGCGCAAACCGGTGGAATGTTTCGGCCGGGAAGCAAGCGCGAAAGCGCATGAACTTTTGGAAAATAAAAAAGTTTATTTGGCGGCGGACGAAACGCAGGACAATCGCGATAAATATAAAAGATTATTGCGTTACGCCTTCCGCGAAGACGGCTTATTTTATAATTTGGAAATAATTAAACAAGGCTACGCGTACGAATACACTTACCAAATTCCTTATCAATACCAAACGGAATTTAAAGCGGCGCAAATTTTGGCACGAGAAAATAAATTAGGGTTTTGGGCGGACGATGCCTGCGCGGCAAAAAATAGTTTAAACACTTCCGTTTCCACGACAACTATTTCACCGCCCGGGTCAAATTGCAATATCAAAGGGAATATTAATAGTAAGGGCGAAAAAATTTATCATTTGCCGGCTTGCGAATACTATGCCAAAACCGTAATTAATTTAAACCAAGGTGAAAAATATTTTTGCAGCGAAAGCGAAGCTCAGGCGGCCGGGTGGAGGAAAGCGCAGAACTGCCAATAAGTTAGAAAGTTGAAAGTTAGAAAGTTGAAAGTTTATGAAAAATATTTTTTTAGTTTTAGGATACGGCATCCCTAAAAATATAATCAAAGACGAAAATTATAATTTTTATTTGAAAACCGTTTTTAACGTAATTTATGATGATGCTTCGCGACATAATTTTTTTGACCCGTTAATTATTTTTAGCGGCGGTAAAACAAATTTACGCAAGCCTTATCAAAAAACGGAAGGGGAGGAGATG
This sequence comes from Patescibacteria group bacterium, assembly GCA_041666885.1. Taxonomy (GTDB): domain Bacteria; phylum Patescibacteriota; class Patescibacteriia; order Patescibacteriales; family XYC2-FULL-47-12; genus 1-14-0-10-43-11. The sequence continues at coordinate 3,550 of JBAYGB010000037.1, forward strand.
CTAAAATTATTTTTATCTTTGTTAAAAAATAAAAGTTATTTAAAAAAAATTACCGAGAAGTGGCAGTTGATAGCGGAAAAAAACGCCTTGTCCACTTTGGAAAATATTTTAAACTGCAAAAAAATAGTTGCCGGTAAAAAATTTAACGAAGCTAACGTTAATATCTTTTTTGAACAAACCAGAAAAATAAAAGTTGAAAAATTGGCAAAAAAAGTTTTTGGCAATAAATATAAGATTAAAATTCAGCCGATTGATTTTGATAATTCAAAAAACAGGTATTTGGATTATGAATTTGTTCAGAAAAAAGAAACAGCAGAATTGAAACATGCCTTTTGGGCTTTAGAAAATAAAAATAATTTAAAAAAATATCATGCCTTACATTTGCGCAAAATAAATTATTTGCGAAAATATCCCGATAATTCCAATATGATAAAAGATTGGTGGGACAAAGAAATCACGGAAATAAATCAAAATAATTATGGAAAATAATTCATTTCTACAATCAAAATATTGGGAAAAATTTCAACAAAGCGTTGGCTATAAGACTTTTCGCGTTGACAATATTTTATTAATCAAAAAGCCGCTTTTGTTAGGAAGGAACTACTTTTATTGCCCGAGGCCAGAAATCAGAAATCAGAAATCAGAAATCAGAAATTTTTTGGATCAAGTTAAAATATTGGCAGAGAAAGAGAATATAGTTTTTTTGCGTATTGAACCAGTGGACAAGTTACCCGTTACCCGTTACCCGTTACATAAAGTTACTGACATACAACCATCTCAGACTATAATTTTAGATTTAACAAAAAGTGAAGATGAATTATTAGCGCAGATGCACCCAAAAACCAGATACAATATTCGCCTCGCAGAAAAGCACGGAGTAAAAGTGCGTGAGGCACATATGAGTGAATCTGCCCCTTCGGCGGACGAGTTTGAAAAATTTTGGAAACTGATGGAGGAAACGGTTGGAAGAGACGGATTCCGTTCTCATAATAAGGAATATTATAGGAAAATGTTGCAAGTTAACAACTTTTTAGAGTTCCCCTCCTTAGAGGAGGGGACAGGGGTGGTGGGGAACAAAAGAGAACAAGTTTACTCTAATTCATCCTCACTCAAAGAAGGTAACAGTGACGCCAAGTTTTTTTTAGGCGTTGCTGAGTATCAAGAGAAAATTTTAGCCGCCGGCATTTTTGTTTTTTACAACGAAACGGTTACTTATTTGCACGGCGCGTCCACGCATGAACATAAAGAAATAATGGCGCCGTACGCCCTGCATTGGGAAATGATCAAACTTGCGAAAAACGCCGGTTACCGCTACTATGATCTCTATGGCGTTTCGGAAACCAAATGGCCGGGAGTGACCAGATTTAAAAAAGGTTTCGGGGGAGAAACGGTTGATTATCCGGGATGTTATGACATCGTGTTTAGCAAAGGTTGGTATAAAATTTATAAGTTTACGCGGAGGTTGAGGAAATTAATTTAACTATAATTAAACGATAATTTTACAATAATTTTATAATTATTGTTAAATTATTGTAAAATTTCTGTGCAATTATTACACAAAATAAAAAAAATATTTCCGCGGCGATTATTGTTAGGCTATCACTTTTTGTTATCCTGGCTCGCGGCGGTGTGGTACAAATTTCCGTCGGAAAAAATAATCGTCATTGGCGTGACTGGTACGACTGGCAAATCAACCAGCGTGCATTTAATCGCCAAAACTTTGGAAAGCGCGGGCTATAAAGTCGGTTATACTTCCACCGCCATGTTTAAAGTGGCGGATAAGGAATGGATGAATGATAAAAAAATGACCATGCCCGGCCGGTTTTTTACGCAGAGCATGCTGAACCGAATGGTAAAAGCCGGCTGCGAGTACGCGATTATTGAAACCACTTCGCAAGGCATTGAACAATTCCGCCATCGTTTTATCAATTACGATGTTTTGGTTTTTACCGGGCTTTATCCCGAGCATATTGAAGCGCACGGCGGGTTTGCCAATTATAAACTCGCCAAAGGAAAATTATTCGCGCATTTGGCGAATTGCAAACAAAAATACGCGGACGCCAAAAAGAAGGTGCAAGTGATAAAAAATGAAATCAAAAAAATCCATTTGGAGCGAATAAAAAAAACAATCATCGTAAACGGCGATGACGAACATAAGGAATATTTTTTGGGATTTAAAGCGGAAGAAAAGTTAGTTTATAAAGTTAAAAGTTATAAAGTTCATAAAGTTGAAGACAATTCAATAACGCAAATTATTGCCACCGGCGTAGCGGTGAAAAGCGACGGGGTGCAATTTTTTATTGACGGCCTAAGATTTAATTTGCAACTGATGGGTGAATTTAACGTGTATAACGCGTTGACTGCCGCAAGCGTCGGCTTGACGCAAAATTTGACTTTGGACCAAATTAAAACCGGTTTGGAAAAAATCAGCGGCGTGCCGGGAAGATTTGAACGGATAACCTCACCACACCTCACCCCCGACTCCTCTCCTTATAAAGGAGAGGGGAATAATATGGATTTTACCGTTGTTGTTGACTATGCTTATGAACCGCAGGCGGTGGAAAAATTGTACGGCATAATAAAACTGATTGAACATAATCACGTTATTCATGTTTTGGGTTCGGCCGGCGGCGGCCGCGATATCGCGCGTCGTCCGATTTTGGGCAAAGTGGCAGGTGAACACGCCGATGTTGTTATTGTTACGAACGAAGATCCTTACGACGACGACCCGCAGATTATTATTGACCAGGTGGCTTTGGGCGCGGAGAAAGCGGGTAAAAAAGAAACTAAAAATTTGTTTAAAATTTTGGACCGACGGGAAGCGATAAAAAAAGCGTTGCAACTGGCGGGAGCGGGGGATTTGGTTTTAATTACCGGCAAAGGCTGTGAGCAGGCGATTTGCGTTGCGGGCGGAAAAAAAGTGGCGTGGGATGATCGGGTGGTGGCGAGGGAAGAATTGGAAAAGTTAAAAGTTACAAGTTAAATTAAAAAAACAATCATATTAACGATTTTAATGAATTATTAAACATAACATGGCAAATAAATCATCAAATAAAAATCTGCACAAGGCAAGCAAAGCCAAAAAAGATGAATTTTATACCCAGCTTTCCGATATTGAGAAAGAATTGGGGCATTATAAAAAACATTTCAAAGGCAAAGTGGTTTTTTGTAATTGCGACGACCCGAGAGTAAGCAATTTTTTCCATTATTTTTCCTATAATTTTGAAAATTTGGGCTTAAAAAAATTAATCGCCACTTGCTATAAAAACCAAAATGCTGATTTGTTCAGCCAAAACAAAGTTGAAAAAGCTATTTATTTGGAATACACCGGCGACAAAAATGGAGATAAAATTCCCGAACTTAATGAAATTGGTATTAAACATTTAAATGGTAATGGTGATTTTAGAAGCGAGGAATGTATTGAACTTTTAAAACAAGCGGATATTGTGGTCACTAATCCGCCTTTTTCTTTATTTCGCGAATATGTCGCCCAGTTAATGGAATATAAGAAAAAATTTGTAATAATTGGTCATCAAAATGCTATTACATATAAAGAAGTTTTTAAATTAATCAAAGATAATAAAATTTGGTTGGGGTATGGCTTTACTGGTGGCGCCGCGCATTTTATAAATGAACATTATGAAGATTATGCAACTGCCGGAGATCATAAAGAAGGTATGATTAGAGTTTCAGGCGTCGTTTGGTTTACAAATTTAGAAATAGATAAACGACATGAAGATTTAATTCTTATTAAGACTTACAAAGGACACGAGGAAGATTATCCAAAATACGATAATTATGACGCGATAAATGTTGATGTGA
>JBAYGB010000038.1:0-7263 GCA_041666885.1 Patescibacteria group bacterium
ATAAGCATTTTACTTTATGAACTTTTTAACTTTACAAACTTTTAAACTTTATAAACTAACATGGGTCTCTTTACAAATTTATAAACCTAGTTTATACTATTATTAATAATAAATCAACCATTAAACTAATCAACTGATTAACTAATTAACTGTCATTTATGCCCAGAGTCTGCCAAATCACCGGCAAAAAAGCGGGCGCGGGAAATTCTCGCAGCCATTCCAATATTGCCTCCAAAAGAAAGTTTGACGTCAATTTACAAAAGAAACGTTTGCTTAATCCCGCCACCGGAAAATATCTGCGCTTAACGCTTTCCACTCGCGCCATTAAAACGCTGAAAAAATGGCAAGCGGCGGGAAAAAAATACGATCTAAAAAAACTTGCGCAATACTAGTCCCGAGCGCTAAATTCATCTCAATAAAAAAATGCCTCTTTATGGGGGCGTTTTTTGTTATGGTAATGAGTAATGGGTAATGAGTAACGAGCAGATTCCAATATTCATTATAATTGATTTTCGGTTGACCTTATCAAACCATTTAGCAATCTTCTCGCTTCATTAGCTTTCTCCCCTAACGTTTTACATTCTTCTAAACTTATAAATGCTAAATCTTTCGCTATTATCAAAAAATTTTGCACTTCCGCTATTGATCCCCGTGCTTGGTAATAAAATCTTATTTTATCTTTAAAATGATAACGGGCGAAGCCTTCTGCGATATTGGCTGTGATAGAACTGACCGCTCGCCGCAACTGACTAATCATGCCATACAACTCATCTTTGGGAAATGCGCCGGTGATTTTATATATATCTAAAACCAACCGATGCGCTTTTTTCCATGCTTCCAAATCATAAAAATTATTAATTTCCTTATTCATAAATTACTCATTACTTTTTGCCCGTTACTCGTTACCCGTTACTCGTTCCTCGCAATAGGCGGACACTCCTCTGCCCATGGTTCCTGTTCCAAATGTTCAGAGGGAATTTCTTTGCCGGTTTTTAAACAAATACCATAAGTTCCCTGTTCAATGCGCGCCAAAGCGGCGTCAATTTTTTCCAAAATCCGGTGAAAAGTCGCGCGCGAAGATTCTTCAATAATATCTTCAACGGCGTCGTTGGCTAAATCGTCTTCGTCCGGATTATCCATCGGCGCTTCCGGACTGTGCAACTCGGCTAACTTTTTTTCCACTTGCTCTTTTTCAATCAACAGGCGCTCTTGCATTTTTTTGATAAATTCTTGGTTAAACATAAATATATTGATTAATTTTAAGCGTGTTTAAATATTATAACGATAAACAAAAATTTATACAAATAATTAAATAGTGACGGGCAACGAGTAACGAGTGACGGGAAATAAATATCAAGTAAAATTTAATCTAGTCGTCTCTCGTCACTTTATAGTGTTGTAATCAGCCTACTTTGCATAATATAAAATTAATTATTGACGAACTAAATTTATAATAAATACTATTGCTTTTTTCAAGAAACTTATCTATAATTGTCAATAGGTTAAATTTTACTAATTTATTAATAATAACTCAAACTTTATGATGCATTCTAAAAACATCATCGCGACGTTAGCTGTCGCTTTTGCGGCGGCAATGGCGCTGCCGGCCAGCGCGCAAGATGTCTGTGAATTTAGCGGCCAGCCGACACAAGAACAAATAGCCGCCTGTGCGGCGAAACAAGCTCAGCAGGCGCAAGGCCAGCAAGGCGGTGCAGTACCAGCGCCGACAACCGGTAATATTCAAATGCCTGCCGGGATCCAAACCGGTCCGAGCGAAGAGCAATTAAAAAAAATTGAGGCGCAAAAACTTAAAGGCATGAAGCAAGGCGCGAACGGGATGGAAAAAGGATTAAAACAAATGGAAACGCAATATGCGAAACTGGAAAAAAATGGAACCGCTATCCCGGCGGAAATAAAAGAAAAATTAAAACAAGCGCGGACAATGATTGATACTATTAAAAACGCCACCACTGTTGAAGAAATTGAGGCGGTAGACACGGATCAATTTTCCACCTTAATGGATGAATTAGGAAATTCTGTCGGTGAAATTCAAAAACAGGCGCAAATGCTTGCCGGTTTGAAGAAAGCGGCTAAAGGCATGCAAAAAACCATTACCACTTTTGAAAAGCAAATCGTAAAATTAACCAAACAAGGTCTGATTATTCCGACGGAAACAACGGAAAATTTAAACAAGATCAAAGCGATTATCGCCGCGATCAACGCTAATAAATCAATTGAGGAATTGGAAGCGCTTGGTTTTGACGAAGTCGGCGATATTATGGATCAATTGGGCGAAAGCCGACGGACATTGGAAATGCTTGCCCGTTGGCCGCAGGCAACCAAGCAAATAGATAAAGAAATTGTGAATATGGGAAAAGTCGCGCTTAAACTGGAAGCGACCGCAACTAAATTAAAAGCGAAAGAAATTGATTTGTCGGAAAATTTAGCCGCGTTCAAAACGGGCGTAGAAGCGATTAAAGCCGCGCGCGCGGACGCGGAAAGCAAAATGAAGGCTGGCGATTCCGAAAGCGCTTTTGACGCAATGGAGGAAAATGTTTATAACAAAGTAAGCGATATTTACCAAGAACAGCGCACCATTGAAACCATGGCGAATTTGGGGCGTTTCGCTTCCGATTACAAAAAAGATATCGCGACCGCGCAAAAACAAATTACCGCTTTAAAAAAGAAAAAAGTTAACACCGGCGCGTTAGAAACACTGCTCGCTTCCGCTAAAACCAAAGGCAACGAGGTTTTAGCTTTGCTTAAAGTTAAACCGATAGACGAAGAAGCGATTACTAACGGTTTGGACGCGTTAGCCGATTTAAGAACTGAATTCAACGACAAAGTTGACGAACTGGGCGGCGGCGCGGCTATGCCTTGGGAACAAGGAAAAAATCAATTTCAAGCCATAACATTGCCGAAAGAATTTAAACAACTGAGCGAGCAAATGCAAAAAACTCAGACAACGACACAGGAATAAAAACCAATACTCAAATCTGCAAAACAAAAAACATCTCACTATATTATGTGAGATGTTTTTTATAATTTTTGCAGGGGGTGTAGGAATCGAACCCACGCTAGAGGTTTTGGAGACCCCTGTACTACCATTATACGAACCCCCCACCAATCCAAAAATTTATGATTTTAGATTGAGGATTTATGAATTTAAACCACAGAAAACATAATCCTAAAATTTTAAATCATAAATCTTAAATCTGCAATCTAAAATTATTTAGTTTCTTTGTGCGGTGTGTGCTTTTTGCAGGGACGGCAGAACTTGCTTAACTCCAAGCGTTGTTTGATAGTCTTTTTATTTTTTTTGGAATTGTAATTAACCCGCTTGCAGGCCGTGCATTCCAATTTGATCATGTTGTCTTGAGACATAAAGTTAACTTTATTTTTTAATTTATACTTCCTACAGATTATATTATCTACTCGCAAAAGTCAAGTTATCGCTTAAAATGTCTAATTTCTAATTAACCTAATTATTCTAAATAAACCCCAATCTTATAATATAAAATGTCTAAAAAATAATAAGTATTAATCATTGGGAAATTGGAAATTTATTAGGTCAATTAGAAATTAGAATAATTAGAAATTTTACTTAGTGTCTTTCAATTCCGCGCTCGGATAAACGGCATAAAAAATCACGCCGGCTAAAATCAAAAATAAAAATTTCAACGGTAAAATTAAAAGTATGGCCGATGCCAAAAGCGACCCGATAAGCCAGCTTAAAGGATTTAAATTACGATATAATCCGATTAAATCAATATCCTGTTTGTCAACCAGTTTAAAAAAATACGATTCACCCATCGCCTCCACCAGCGCCGCGCCGGTGCGGCTTAAAAATAAAATCGCGGCCCAAATAAATATGCCGGCGGAATTCACAAAAAACATCGCTCCGGTCGCGCTGCCCATAATAAACAAACCGCCGATTAAAATTTCTTTTTCGCCCCAATAGCGATCGGCTAAAAATCCCGCGGGAATTTGAAAGATCACAAACGGCAAAAGCATGATTGTAAAAATAATGCCGATTTGCGGCCAAGAAATTCCGAGTTCGTTATGCAGATAAAGCGGCGTATAAATCACCATCCAGCAATAAAACAGACGTAAAACAAATTGGGCGATGAAAATATTGCGCAAATCGCGGCGCGCGGAAAATAATTCGCCGATGCGCCCGAACGCGCGGTCTTTGTATTTCACCGTGTCTTTAAACCAGCGCTTCTCCCAAAATAATAAAATAATCGCCGGTAAAAGCACAATGCCGGACCAAAAATAAACCGCGGCGTAAGCGCCAACTCCCGCGATGTTGCCCATAATAAGCGGCGCGAACACCCAAGCCGCGTTGACTACTGTCATAAACCGCGTGCGGATGCGGCCGGTTTTTACATCCTGTGAAATATCTTCCAAAAAAATATCAATGTTTATTCCCAACAAACTGGTCGCGGAAAAATTAACAATAAAAAATAGCGCGGCTAACCAAGCGTTGGTCAGGTGACCTAATAAAAAACAGCTGGCGGCTAGAATAATGATTAAGATGAAGCTGATTTTATAGTTGCTGAAGCGGCGAATGAAGTGAGGCAAACGCCAAACGGCTAACAAGTTAAAAACTGTCGCCAGCGCAACCAACAATCCGACATATTTAAGGCCGATGAAACCGCTCAAATACGACGATTGAATATAGCTTACCAGCGCGCCGGACAGCGACCAAAAAAAAGCGAAGATATAAATTAAAATAAAAGTTTTTTTGCTCTTTATCATATATTTTAATTATAACAAAATATCGCCTTACTGGAAACCGCCAAAATAACGTAAAGACGTAGTAGTACTACGTCTTTACGAAAATAATGTTATTTATTGCTTTAAAATTTAGTTTTGTCACACAAATTATCCTGGCATCCGATTTGTAGCCATTCATAAAACGGTTCCGGGTCGGAATCAATTGCTATCCGAAAATCATTTATTCCGGGAAATTGTTGGAGCGTCTCTCTGATTTGCGCCAAGAGTTGCGCGCTACCGCAAGAAGAACTGGCGTTAGGTATAATTTCTCTAATATCTTTTATATTAACATAAGCAACTCCTTGCGCGACTTTTACCGAATGTAAAATATAATTCGTTTCTTGAGAAAAAAATGAATTATAGCCGGCTTTTTTTTCTGTTGCCGTCGGACCAAAAAACAAATTGACTAAGGCGGTTGAAATCGGCTCATCACCGTCTTTATATTTTCTCTCTATCGGATAAACACGACTGCAATCGTCTCCGTCTTTGCTGAAATAAACAAAATAAATTCCTTTTGGGTTCGTTCCCGCGATAGTTTCGCCGGCAACGGCCCGATTTTTTCCGCTAACGTTTTTATCCGCGTCAATATTCGTCTCAATTTTCAATTTATTGTTTTGTTCATCTGTTTCCGACTTTTTATTTTGCCAAATATACATCGCTCCCAACGCCAAAACTAACGCGATAATCGCGATAATGGAGCCGGTTTTATTATTTTTTTCCGGCGGCTTGACTTCTGTTTCTTGTTCTTCCTGATTAAATTTAATCGGCTCGCTGAAACCAGGGATAAGCGGTTCTTGTTCCATAAAATTATTTTTAGCTAATATTAGTTATATCCCTTCAAGCATAGAGTAAAAAAAATAAAATGTCAATAATAAACAAAAAATAAAAAAACCCGCCGAAAAAGGCGAGTTTTATTGGTGGGTAGAGTAGGATTCGAACCTACGAAGCCCGCCGAATCGGCGGGCAACAGATTTACAATTTTTATAACTTTTTTAATGCTTTAAAAGTATACTCTAATTCTTGTTTCACTATTTCTCGCCCCCTGCCGCTTTTATAAAATAATTCCCTATTTTTTGCGTCTGTTTCGTTAATAAAAGCAGAAGCTGAAATTAGCACCAACGGACGCCTGCATTTTGTAGACGTATTTAGCCCGTTATTGTGAGCGCTAATTCTGTTTCTTAGATTTTTTGTATAGCCAACATATAATTTTTTGTCTTTCAAGCTATACAAAATATAAACATAATACCATTCTTGAAGCATGTGGGTAGAGTAGGATTCGAACCTACGAAGGCACAAGGCCAACAGATTTACAGTCTGTCCCGTTTGACCGCTTCGGTATCTACCCTCTTTTTATATTTAATTTAAAAAAAAATAATTTTAACTTACGAAGCCCGCCGAATCGGCGGGCAACAGATTTACAGTCTGTCCCGTTTGACCGCTTCGGTACCGACCCAAAACCTTTGCAAAGCAAAGGAAATAACAAATTCTAAACACCAAATATCAAACAAATCTTAAATTCAAAAATGATAAATTTAAAACAGCAGAATTTATTTAAAATTTAAAATTTAAATTTTTTTTGGAATTTGTTATTTGATATTTGGGATTTTTATATTTAAAGTTCATCCATTTGCTTTTTCATTTCTCCTAATTTCCCGTTTTCCGGATTAATCTCTTTTAGCGCTTTATACGCGTCCAGCGCTTCCGCTTTATCTTTAATCAGTATACTTAAATTAAATATAGCGTCAAGGTATTTAGGATTTTTGGGGGATAATTTAAGCGCTTCTTTCATACATTTAAAGGCTTCTTTGGGATTATTCAATTCCTCGTGCACTTCCGCCAAATTAAAATAATTTTGGCTGTTGGCGTTATTTAACTGCAAAGACTGGGAATAATATTTTTGCGCCTCGTCCAATTCACTGTTTTTTTGCGCGAGCTCCGCCAGTTTTTCATAAACTTCCGCGTCCTCTTCGGTTAATTTTAACACATGCCGTAAGGTTTCTTTAGCTTCGGTCAGTTTTCCCATTTCCAAATAAAGCTGGCCAAGCATTTTAAAGGCAACAATATTTTTACTGTCCAAACTAATTACTTTGATATACAATTTTTCCGCTTCGTTATATTTTTCTTTTTTTCGCATCTCTTCCGCGGTGGCAAAAAGATGTCCTATTTCCGGAACATTATCCTCGTCTGCCGGTTGGTTATGTTTTAAATTTTCCCGCGCTTCTAACAGGCGCCGGTATAAATTTTTAAACCATTCAGCTAATTTTTCCCAAACCGGCTGACTAATTCTTTTAAGCCACACAAGCCAATGAGTGACATTACGTTTTAATCGACTTGCGATAATTTGCTGTTTTACTCGTTTTTCTTTTTCTTGCGGCAAATTTGCCAAATCCAAATTAGACACCGCCGGAAATTTTTTTCTGATAATATAAAAAATAACAGCGCCGCAAACTAAAATTATGATGATGGGAATGATGTTATACCACA
>JBAYGB010000039.1:0-7243 GCA_041666885.1 Patescibacteria group bacterium
AAGCGGCTTTGGCGGCGGCGGCGGATTTAACCGCGGCGGAAACTCGCACCGCGACCATAGAGATGGAAACGACCGACCAAGATTCCGGCGCTAATTATTTTTTGGTGTCATTCCCGCGGAGGCGGGAATCCAGAAAATAACAGTATTCACAAATAGTTTAAAATATGTAAAACTAAAGGCGCGGGGAATCCAATCTCCCGCGCCTTTTTTGGCTCCCGTAGTTCAACGGATAGAACAATAGCCTTCTAAGCTGTGGATCTAGGTTCGATTCCTAGCGGGAGCACCAAGCATGATAAAATCAAATTAATTTTTTTATTATGACCATTCAAAAAATTTATATCGGCGGCTGGTTTCAAAGAACCACTTTGCATTTGACGGAAATCTGGGATTTTTTAAAAAATGAAAAGTCCAATCTGGATTTTCCTCAAAAAAAACTTAATGAGGCGCGGCAAGCGTTAGCCTTAAAAAAAGTCAGCCGAGAGAGCGGGCCGTTGGAATATATATCGGTTAAAGCGGACAAAGACATCAGTTATCGGATATACGAAGATGGGCTCATAGTTTTGGAAAAAGAATTTAAGTCGTTAAAGAGCGATTTTGAAACGATAAAAGATTACTATGACCATAAACTTTCCAAGGCGCTGGCGTTGATTTTCAGCAAAGGCGCACCGGTTCCCAAAGAGTTGGCGAATATAAAAACGATTCTGCCATATATCGTTACGGTCGCGGACGCCGGCAAACAAGAAGTGGAGAAAATTTTCAAAGATTTTTCCGAAAACGTTTACTCCACGCTAACGACGAAAAATATTGAAGTATACCGGGCGCCGGGGATAATTTTAATCAATAATTTGCAGGATGAAAATTTAACCAGAGAAATCATTGAATCGCAAATATTTTTTCGGGAGTTTAAATCGCAGCTTCACCGGTATCTGGCGATACACCGGACATTATGGGAAAAAATCAAAACGATTAAGGAACGCGGAGCGATAAAGGGCAATGAGCTGGATGCGTTAAGAAACGAGCTGTCCGTTTACCAAAAAACCGTCAACCTGATCGGCGCGCGCATTGACCAAATGCCCGCTTATGTGAAGACCAGACAAAAAATCACCGATGTGGAAAAAATTGACGAATATTTACAGCCCCTGTTCCAGTTTAAATTTGAAACATTATTGGACACCCACGAGTATGTTAAACATCTTTGGGGGATGACTGCCAATTATCTCGCGTCCGCCATTGAAATTTTTTCCGAGTTGCAAGCCAAGAGCACAAAAAACACCATTTCATCTTTACAGCTTGTTACAACCATCGGCGTTGTCGCCGCTATCTTGGGATATTTGGGAAAAGACGCTTTGCCCGCGTTCACGCTTATCGGCCTGATTTATTTTTTGCTGTTGATGGCGATGACCTGGCTGATAAATTTTATTGTTTCCAAAGTTTATAAAAGCAAAAAATATAAAATTGAAGGCCGGGACATGGAAAAAGACATAAAATAGGAAATTTTCGGCTCCCTTGAAAAATTATCGCGAATAGTTTAAAATAAGCTAACGTAAATTACGCTCTAAAATTTTTAGGGTATTTATTTACTAATCTAAAACATATGATGGGATACGTCGTTAATTTGGAAGAAAAAACAAAAATCAACACCAACTTTCGAACCGTGCTTTATACCGCCGGGCACAGCCAGCTCGTGGTAATGAATTTAAAAGCGGGTGAAGATATCGGCATGGAAGCGCACCCTGACGTTGACCAGTTTATTCGCGTGGAATCGGGCGTAGGCAAGGTGATAATGAACGGCGAGGAAAGCGCGATTAGCGATGGATTTGCGTTTGTTATTCCGGCCGGCACCAACCATAATGTTGTGAACACGGGCGATACGGAGATGAAATTATACACGGTGTACACTCCGCCAAACCACAAAGACGGTACCGTGCATGTGACGAAAGCGGACGCGGAAGCGGCAGAAGCGCTAGAACATCAAGCGTAAAGACAGGTAGTTTAATGTTTGGAATTTATATTTTGAAATTTGGAATTTACCCAAGTGTAAACTTGGGTTTATGGTGGCCATAGGTTAACGGTAGACCAGCGGCTTGTGGCGCCGCTAGCGAGGGTTCAACTCCCTCTGGCCACCCCAAAAAGAAAAAACGCTTCCGTGAAAACGGGGGCGTTTTTTTTATGCTTTTTATAAAAAACAAGGAAGTAAGATTATAAAATAAACTAAGTTAAGTTAAAAAAGTTTCTAATTATGTGCAAAACACAAACCAGTTTTATTATTGCTTAGTCGTATATTTGTGTGCAAGGCATAAAAAATAACATCTTGACAATATGCGGCTTTTTGGTGTATTTTAATGTCAAAGAACATTAACAAATAAATAATACAGCACATAAATTATCATACTTTTAAAAATAGACGGAGGTTATTGATATGTGTCCGAACGGAAAAGATGTTATTAGCAAATCGGTTACTTTTTTTGCGCAAGGAGAGACAAGGATTGAAGAACATTATCGAGACGGATCTTATAGTATTAGCAAGACGGATAATAGTGGGACGACTGTTTCAATTCAAGAGTGTTTGGGCGGTTTGTCGGGGAGTAATAATGTTAAGCCCCAAAAAACCATTAAGCCTTCCAAAATTTACAACAACAAAAAACCAGTTACACGGTCCAAAAGAATCGCTAGAAAAATTAGCCAAGCAGCAGGTGTTCATTATAAAGTAAGGGTTACTGATACATGCATAAGCGGCGGCGCTGCAGATGGACAAATGGTATGCATATCTAAGTGGGCTAACGAAACTGTTTCTGACGATGGACTGGCGTTTATTATTAGTCACGAATATGCGCATAATATGCTAAATCATCCTCAAGAAGCGCATACTGATAAAATCGAAATGTTTGATAAAACTGAAGATGTTTTGATAAAAGGAGGTATCATAGGTGCTTTAATTATCACTAGTATAATCCATATTCGCAATCGCGCCCGCGCCCGCAATATGGAACGCGAAGCTGATAATCTGGCCATCAGTTTAATGAAGGAAGCAGGATTTAACCCACAGAAAGGGGCAGAATATTTAAAAATATATAGCGGTGATCAAGGAGGTATATTTGCAACACACCCTTCAGCAGAAGAGCGGGTAAATAATATTGCACATTATCAAACGCAACTTTCAAAATAAGGTTGCGTTTTTTCTTGTGCATAAATCCTCTTGACATTAATGTTAGAATAATATAACATTAAAGTATGTTAATTAATTCTAACAAAAAACTATGACTTTAAAGCAATTTAAAATCGTTCAACTGATTATTGCCATCATTTTAGGCATTACTTTCAGCCAGGCGATTATTCTTAAAAATTATCTGATTCCGGTTGCTGTCATCATCGTCGCGTCTTTGATTATGCTTTACTTAAAGCGCAAAGTAAAAGACGTGATCGCCGACGAGCGCGATTATTTAACCGGCGGCAAAGCGGCGCTGTTAACTGTCCAAATCTATTCCTGGGTCGCGGTTATCGCCATGTTTATTTTTTACAGCGCGCGCGATCTTAATCCCGCGTATGAACCAATAGGCCTGACGCTCGCTTATTCCACTTGTCTTTTAATGCTTACCTACAGCGTGATTTTCCGTTACTACGATAAAGTGAAATTAAGCGACAAGAAGTTAGTTTATTCCGCTTTGGTTTTAATTTTATTTCTCGCGCTCGCTTTGTTCAGCGCCCGGCTTTTTTCCGGCGAAGACGATTGGATGTGCAAGGACGGGCAATGGGTAAAACACGGCCAGCCGTCTTTTGCCGCGCCGAGCGTTCCGTGTAACAAATAAATATGACAAACAAAATTAAAGAATTGCGCCTGCGCGCCAATTTAACACAGGAAGAACTGGCGCAAAAAGTAAAAGCGCGGCGCGAAACCATTGTTTTTTTGGAGCAGGGAAAATATAATCCGTCGTTGAAACTGGCGCACGATGTGGCGGCGGTTTTAAAAATCAGTGTTGACGAATTGTTTGAGTTTGATGATTAAAATTCAGCTTTATTTTTTTTTAAATTTAAAATTTAAGACGCCGCGTTTTGCCCGGCGTTTTTTTATTTTATACGCTTTTTGTTAAAAGTGGTATAATAAAATTAATTAAATTTAAAAATTTTTAAATTATGCGCAAACTAATTTCCATTTTTGTTTTTAGTTTGGTAATAACAATTTTAGAACTTAATAATTTTGCGTTCGCGTCAGCCGCGGTTTTAACGACGGAAAACGAAACGGCGGCGACAACCTCCGCTCCCGCGGCTAAAGATTTCGGTTTGGGGACGAGCGGCGGCAATGAAGCGCTGAATAATATCGCCGTTGAATCGCTGTCTTTTTTGGGTAAGACCGGAGAGTTTTTCAGCCGCGTGCCGGATAAAATTTGGTCCGGCATTAATCATTTTTCCAATTTGTCGGTTAATATCAACGTCAGTCCGGTGGATTTTTTAGCGCAGTGGCTGAAGCAAATTATTACGGATATCGGTTCGGCGATTTTTAATATCAGCGCGCTGTTCGGTCTCGCGATGAGCAATATGGCGGCGTGGCTTGGAAAAATATTACTTATTTTAATCGCGCTGCTGATTTTAATAGCCGGCGGTTTTGTTTTAATGAAAGTTTTAAAAATTTCTCTGGTTAGAAATTTTTTTGTGGTCGGTTTTATCGGCGCGGCGATTATTATCGGCATATTTTTGGGCGCGCGCTATGTCATTACTTCCCTATGGACTAATTTTTCCAACTATCAAACAAATAACCAGCAAACAGCCGAGACGGACGCGACAACGGTTGAAACTTCCACTACCGAGCAAGACGCTGTTACTGATACAAATGAATCAGAAAAAAGTTGGCTGACTAAAATATTAAATAAATTTTTAACTAAAATATCAAATTTAAGCGGACAAAAAATAATAACGCCGACGGGAATTGATTTACAAAAAGATCCCAATAATTGCGGTCAAGTTGGCAATGTTTGTTCGTTTGCCGAATGCGGGCCGTATGCGGATGTTTACGGCTGTTACAAAGGAGCTTGCCGTGTTTGCCCGACAAGTTGCACAAACATAGGTGTTTGTAAAAGCCAGGTCGCTGCTTGCTACAAAGATAAAAAAACCAATGTCCAATCTTGCCGGTACATTTCCGGAACGCCAAAACTCGCGAGTTTTACCGTGACGCCGGTTAATTCGGGAGATTCTTTTCAGATATCTTGGGATGTAACCGCCGGCTCTTTAAAAAATCTAAGCGGCTTTGAATTATTGCGCCGGCCGGAAAAAGGAAATTGGCAGGAAGTTAAACCGATACAATATTTAAAGACGACTTTCCGATCATATATTGATCAACCGCCCGGTTGCGGCGTCTATTGGTATAGTTTGCACATCGGGAACGCCAGCGGCAACGCGCAAGGAACTGAACGCACCTCCGGATTTGCGCCGCTTAAAGTACAAAAACCTTGCCGCGCGCCAAAAATTTCCAGTTTTACTTCTAGCACCGGTAACAACGGCAGAGAGTTTATCTTTAATTGGTCAATGGCAGTGGCAGAGGAACAATTGATTGATCATTTTGAAATTTGGCGCCAGGCGGAGGGCGAATCTTGGCAGCAGGCGGGAATAAATGCCGCCAAAAATTTACGCAGTTTTACCGACAATCCGGAGAAACCCGGCAATTACCAGTATGGGTTGCACGTCGTAAGCGCGGACTTCAAAAGTTATTGGGACGAAACTGAATTGGGTTTAAATACATTAACTGTTGCCCGGCTGCTGGAATTAAATATGAACAGTTATCTTAATTTTACCGAGGGCGCTTATACCGCTTTTTATGACGGCGGCGGCATCGTTAACAAGCGTGATATTGTTTTTGACGGAGAAACCGGCACATTAACCAAACAAGGCGGTTTTGACGTTAATCAAAATATTATGATGGGATTTGGCAATTATAAGTATTATAACCGAGGCAACAGTGAAACGGAAAAAGTTTTTACGATGATACCTTATACCAGTCTCGGCGGGCATGTTCTTTGGCTAATGGGCATTGCGGAAAACACTTACGGCGAACAGGGCGGCGGCCAACAATGGTTGAGAAATGGAGACATGCAAAATTATTTTAAGCATTTGATTGAATTTAACAATCCGCAAAGTCCGATTAACTTTGCCAACAACGGTTATTATCAACGCAGTCGGACCGGAGGAATGCCTTATACCGACACTTATTTCCCGACCGGCGCGCAGAGTTTTCGGATTGATAAACAGAAGTTGACCAGCAAATGGCGCCATGGCGATCGATATTTTTTGGAATGGCAAGGATTACCGTATTTTTTGGGGGCAAATTATCCCAGTCTAAATTCCGGTTTTGCCGAAGCGATTACCTGGACGGGAAAAGACTATTTGAATTATGTTAATAGCGCTTACGCTTATATGCGAAAGAATAATAATGACCAGCCGATTGGAACCGAAGGGAAAATTTGCACACCCTCAACTGATTTTTTTAGCGCTATCGGTCGTTATACCAACTTGCCTTTTTGTCCTTCGCCCGCTTTGCTGTCGGCTTTGGATAGTTCTGCGCCAGACGGTTATAATGTTTTACGCGCAATTTTTTATGAAGACGTGCCGGGAGAACCATACCGTTGTCCGGCCGCAACTTCCATTATGGCGCACCCCTATCAGGACGGAACCAATCTGCGTTATGACGAAGAAACAAACGCGAGTAATTACGCGAAAGCGGGCAGCATTTGCATTTACGAAGGTTATTTTTTGAAGGACGGGATATCATCATCCGCAACTGGAATCAAAATCCAAAAAGTAAAATAGAAGCTATGAGTTTGGCGACCGATATCGGCGACAATGCCATTTTTGATTTTATGATCAATCAATATGTCAAAGGTTCCGGTAATGCCGTTTATGGAATTGAAAGCGACGGATACGGGTTATTTAAACGCCTGATTAGCGACCAAGAGTATAAAGACAGCGGCGATCGGTATATTCCCATCAGCGACGCGGTTTTAAATAGTATCCCGGAATAGAATAAAATTATGTTAAAAAAATCAACCAAATTAATTCTCGCCATTTTTGCCGTTGTCGCTTTAATTTTAATTTCGGTTATCGGTTTATTGGCGCTTGGGCTATGGCAAAGCGAAAATACGGGCGATGAGGAAAAGGCGGTCAAACTGGCGCCCATAACTTCTCGCGATCATTTGCGCGGCAATTTAGCCGCGCCGATCGTAATTGTTGAATTTGCCGATTTGGAATGTCCATATTG
>JBAYGB010000040.1:0-7115 GCA_041666885.1 Patescibacteria group bacterium
TAAATTATTCCAAACCAATATCAAAATCTAAAATCTTAATTTTTCATTTGAATTTTAGGTTTGGTTTGAAATAATTTGGAACAATTTGGAATAATTTTAATTTTATTTGGTTAACTCTCTAAACACGTCTTCCATACTTGCCGTCTTGCGGTTGAATTCCAAAATCGACCAGTTATTTTGCATGGAAACACCGGCGATGTGTTCGCGGATATCAATGCCAGACTTAGGTTTAATTTCAAAACCGAATATTTCTTCACCCTCGCGGTCTTTATGCGTAATTTCTTCTATTTGTTCAATCGCCTGCAAAGTATCGTAAATCATGTCGCGCGGCCCTTTTATCTTTACATAAATTATTTCTTGCGCTCCGGAGCGGCTCGCGAGTTCCGCCGGCGTGCCTTCGCCGACAATTTTTCCTTGGTTGATGATAATCACGCGGTCGCAGGTGGCCTGCACCTCGGATAAAATATGGGTGGAAAAAATAACCGTTTTATGTTCGCCTAATTTTTTTATCAAATTGCGGATTTCCACGATTTGATTCGGGTCAAGACCGGTGGTCGGCTCGTCCAAAATCAAAATTTCCGGATCATGAATGATCGCTTGCGCGAGTCCGACGCGCTGGCGATAGCCTTTGGATAATTCTTCAATCGGTTTTTTTATGACCGACTCCAAACCGCAGGCGACAATCGCGCGCTTGATCGCGTCTTTTATATTATCTTTGGCAAGGCCGCGGATTTCCGCGATAAAACGCAGATATTCATAAACTTTCATGTCATCATACAGCGGCACGGTTTCCGGTAAATAGCCGATTTTTTGTCTTATCTCCAAAGGATTGGCGACGACGTTAAAATCATCAATAAAAACATTGCCAAAACTTGGCGTCCAAAAACTGGTGATAATTTTCATCGTCGTGCTCTTCCCCGCTCCGTTCGGCCCCAAAAAACCCAAAATTTCTCCGGTTCTTACTTCAAAAGAAATGGAGTCCAATATTTTTACGTCGTTAAATTGTTTGGAGAGATTTTCTACTTTTATCATAGTTCAAAAAGTTAGCCTGGATTTAATTCATCTGCGAACCCTTAATACGAATACTACAAATTAACAAATTGCCAAAAAATTCTATTTGTAATATTTGTGCTGAATTTGTTGCTTTGTGGCTGTGTGAATATTGTACAGTATTATATAATAACTTTCAAATTATAATTTTTCAAGATCCAAATATGTGGACAAATGTGAAAAATGTGTTAAATTTATAATAATTCTCTCTAAGGAGGAAAAAAAAATGAACTGCGTTCTTTGTCATAAAAAACTTTCGTTCTTAGCATGTTGGGTTCCGGAAAATATGATCTTTTTGAATAAAGAGGCCGGGCATATTATTTGCGGCGGTTGCCGAGAAAATATTTTAGTTAGTCTGCCGTCTATCAAAAATATTCGCTACCTGCCTAATATCAAGTATACTTGCGCTGTTTGCAACCGTACCTTTGTTTCAGTCAACGCAACCACTCTTGGAATTAGACTGATACAAATCCCGGGCAATTATACTATTTGTGAAGATTGTCTGAGAAACATCACACCCTCAAAAGCGGAAGGTAAAACTGAACCAGCAATAACGGAAACCAATGCAGTCTAAAAGCCACTCCTCAAATAAAACAGAGGACGTGGCTTTCTTTTTTTATATTTTTCTATTTAAATTCGTCCAAGGTAACGATGCGGACGATAATATCTTTGCCGCGCTGGATTTTTAAACCGATTTTCGCGCCCGGTTTATAATTTTGGACGATATTGAATAGCGTATTATTGCCTTCAACTTTTATGCCGTTTACTTCAAAAACAATATCCCCTTCCGCGAGACCGCCTTTACCGGCCGGCGAATCCGGCAAAATCGCCGGCGTATTCGGGTCGTCTTCCGCTCGAGCGATATACGCGCCGCTGGCGCGGGGCAGATTTTTTTCCGCGGCGATTTCAGGCGTCAGCATTACATAACGAATGCCGATGCGCGGCCGAACGATGCGATTTTGTTCCCGAATGCTTTTAACGATTACTTTGGCGTCATTGATCGGAATGGCAAAACCGATGCTTTGCCCGCTTTCATCTATCGCCACGTTTATCCCCACGACTTTACCGTTCAAATCAACCAGCGGTCCGCCGGAATTTCCCGGGTTTATCTGGGCGTCAGTCTGAATTACATTATCCAACGCTTCCATATTCCCGCGGTTGTCGCTCGCGGCGATGGTGCGCCCCAAAGCGCTCACAATGCCTTTGGTGACGCTGTTTTGGTATTTGCCGAGCGCGTTGCCAATCGCCATTACGGACATGCCTTGTGCGAGCTTATCGCTGTCCCCCAATTCCACGAACGGCAAATTTTTATCAAAAATTTTTAAAATGCCGATATCTTTCAACGGGTCAATGCCGATATATTGGGCGTAATATTTTTTACCGCTTGCCAAAATTATTTGGTATTCGGCCGTATTGGGATTGCCGGCTTTAACTACGTGCTTATTGGTCAGAATATAGCCGTCGGCGGAAATTAAAAATCCCGTGCCGGAGCCGACCCGTTTTTTTTCTTTTTGTGTGGAAATGCCGCTGTCAGAAATAACGGTTATCGCCTGATAATCGTCAATGATTATGCTTACTACCGCGGGCGACACTTTTTTTATCGCGAGTATGGTTGCCTCCTGTTCGTCCAGTTGCAGATTTTTGGCGATTAATTCCTGGGGATTAAAAAATGTCTGCGGCCAAACAAAACTCGCGCCGACGATAATAATGAGAGTTAAAATAATTGAAACGGCTTTATTGTTTTTCATAAATTTTTAACTTATTTTTTATAAAAGCAATATAGCATATTTATCATCTTGACACAATAACTTTGCCAAAAATATTTAAAAGTTTTAAAATATAAGCAACCAACAGAATTGTGAAAAATAAAAAAAGGAGTTTGATCATGATGCATACAATGTACATGCCAAAACCAGAAAGGGTGACAAATGAAGAAATAGAAAAATTACGTCGTTCTTTAGAAAATTTGCCGTTTATTACAATTGTACAATTTGAGTATATTATGAATGCCGATATCTCATGGCATCTAGGTAATTTAGAAGCGGAACTTGGCCATGAAATTGACGAGGCTGCGGCAAGAAAAAGCTGGAACGAAAATTGCCGTGAGGGTTTTATTCTTTACTGGGGGGGAAAAATAAAAGCAACGGGAATCGCTTTAAACTATGATGACTATATGGGAGGTATATTATATGGAAATAATATTCCAATTCAGATGCAATTATCATTTTGACCCTATTTGAAGCGCAACTAAAAAGGTTGCGCTTTCTTTTGTTTTTTGGAACTTGTCAAATTAAAAAAATATTGCTATGATAATTTTCAACAATCTGTAGTGATTGTTTTTATATGCGCCTGTAGCTCAGTTGGTAGAGCAACAGCCTTTTAAGCTGATGGTCGTGGGTTCAATTCCCACCGGGCGCACATTTGCCGTTGTAGCTCAGTTGGTAGAGCAACTCCATGGTAAGGAGTAGGTCCGCGGTTCAAATCCGCGCAACGGCTCAAATAAACATTGTCTATAAACAATGTTTTTATTTTTGGCAAATTGTTAAATAAGCCTGCTTGGCACGCTTGCTAAAATTGCCATTTTTTGCTAAGGTAAAGCCAACAAAAAATAATCGTTCTTTAAAAAATAAATGTAAATTTAGAATAAAAACTGCGAAGAAAAGGAGTAATGATCATGAAATTGCGAGAGATTGATTTTGGCAGTATATTTTGCGCAAGTTGTACAAGAAACGTATCCGGTGAAGGCTGGCGGCTCACTCGCCCATTTTTAAATTGGACAGGGTCAACCTTGATTACCAAAACCGTTACATTAGAACCGCGGGCGGGAAATATGCCGTTGGATGAAAATTGGCAACCGTGGGAAATATTTCCCAGTTGCATAAAAACTTTTTTCCTTCAAGGCGCGGCATTGAATGCTCTGGGATTAAGCGGACCGGGGATAAAAGCAATTTTAGCAAGCGGGGTTTGGCAAAAAATCGACGAACCGTTTATAATTTCTTTCATGCCATTAGGCGCTACTGTTTATGAACGGCTGGCGGAAACAAGAGAATTTGTAAAAATATTGCGCGCGCAATTATCAAGCTTTAAAGCGCAAGGTAAAATCGCGCTGGAAATAAATTTATCTTGCCCCAATGTTCATTCCGGTTTTTTGGGCGCTGAATCATCCAAATTCGTAGATGAAGCGTGCGATATTTTAAAAGAAGCAAACATATTAGAAATTCCGCTGATAATAAAAATCAACGCTTTAGTACCTCCGAGTATCGCAAATTTAATTGCAAAACATCCATCTTGCGATGCTTTGGATATCTCTAATACTATCCCATTCGGCGCGGAAACCGACCCGCCAATTCCTTGGTGGCGGTACAGTTCATGGTGGACGTTAAAAGGATTGTTCGGATTAAAATCACCGCTTTATTATCGCCGGTTTAATAAGGGAAGAGAGGAAAAAGAAAAACAGCCAGGCGGACTTTCAGGCAGACCGCTTTACCGAGTAATTTTTAAATGGGTGGAGGACTTCCGTAGGCTTAATGGTGAAACTTCTCTAATCGTTGGTGGCGGTATATTCTCCGTGGAAGACGCTACATATCTTCTTAAGTTAGATGCGGATGCAATTTCACTTGGGACAGTCGCGATGATACGACCTTGGCGAGTACAAGGAATAATCAAAGCAGTAAATAAATATTTTGAAACGAAAAAGAGGTGAATGAAAATGGAAAATATCACGATAACAAAACCGGTTGATCATCATTTTCACGCGCGGCAGGGAGATGTTCATGGATTTCTCGTACCGTTGATATCAAGTATGTACCGAGGGGCAGTATTGATGGGAAACACCCTGCCTCCTATTGTAACCGGCGAGGACGCGTTTAAGTATTTTTGCAATATAAGAAAATACACAACGTCAGACTTTTATCCCTTGCTTACCATCATGCTTGTTAATCGTACTACGCCGGAAATTGTAGAAAAAGCCCATGAAAAGTACGGCGTCTGGGGATTAAAATTAATCCCGGGCGGCGCGTCAACCAACAGCGATGCTGGCCATAATCCGAACGCGGGAGTAAGTTTGTATGATTTGCTAGGGTATTATCCCGTATTGGAGATGTGCCAAAAAATCGGCATGCCGTTCTCCGCTCATTGGGAACTTACTACCGAATCGGATGGAACGCCTATTCCGGAAATTAAACGGGAGACGCAGGCGATTCCTTTTTTGCAAGATGTAATAAAAAAATTTCCCAAATTACAAATCGTCGTTGAACACGTCACGACAGTGGAAATGGTTCAACTGGTTTGCGACGCGCCGCCTAATGTTACTGCGACCATCACCGGGCACCATCCGTTTATCCAGTACAGTCAAGTTTGTGATGAAGATGGCGTGATTATTAATCCCGGCTTGTATTGTAAACCGGTAGCAAAAACGAGAAGAGACATGCTTGCCATACGCAAAGTTATGTTTGGTGGATATTCAAAATTTAACTTTGGCAGTGATTGCGCCTGGCACCCGGCGGCTAGTAAAAAACTGGCCGTAGATAACGCCGGCAAAAATCCCAACGCGGGAATTTTTAATCCCTTCTCGTTACAAATTCTTGTCCACGAATTTATGAAAGCGGGAGTGGAAGAAAAAATATTAGAAAAATTCCTAACAAATAATTCGCGCGTTTATAATCTTAGGCCGCCTGAACGAGTTGACAAAAAAATTACGCTCGTCCGTAAATCATGGACATTGCCAACCAATTATAACGGTACGCCGATTTTTATGGGCGGACAGACAATTGACTGGCAAATTGAAGGCTGGAACTGGCAGGATTATTTAAAATGAAAAAAACTTTCTATTGCATATCAAAAGCGGGATACCTTGGTTTCCCGCTTCTTTTTTTACCTTTTATATTTTGTGCACAAACTGTTGCTAAAAACCGCTTGCAATTTAACACTCCACCCTTTACAATAAAAGAACCTACCGTCATTCCTACTTCTCTTGTCATTCCCGCGAAAGCGGGAATCTCTTACTAATCTTAGATTCCCGCCGGAGTTTATCCCGCACTTTGATGCGGGGCGGGAATGACAAATTATATAAACTCATGTCCGAACAAAACGAAACAATTTCCAAACTTCCGCCGCAAAACCTGGAAGCCGAAATCGCGCTTTTGGGCGCTTTAATGATTGACAAAGACGCGATTATCAAAATCGCGGATATTGTGAATGACGAGGACTTTTATAAAGACGCGCACGGCAAAATTTACGCCGCGATGCGCGAATTGTTCGGGCGCAGCGAACCGATTGATATTTTAAGCTTGTCCAATCGTTTGGATGAAAAAAAACAACTGGAACTTATCGGCGGCCGTTCGTATCTGGCAAAACTGTCCGCGTCGGTAGCGACCGCGTCGCATATTGTCAATTACGCCAACATCATCCAGCGTAAAGCGACATTGCGGCGCTTGTTACGGGTGGCGGCGGAAATTTCCGAAAACTCTTTTGAGGGCGAAGACGACGTAGATGATATTTTGGATAAAGCCGAACAAAAATTATTCAATGTTTCCCAGCGCTATTTACGCAATGTGTTTTTGCCAATTGATACTTTATTGTCTGAAGCGTTTGAACGGATTGATGATTTGCATAAACAAAGCGGCAAACTCCGCGGCGTGCCGACCGGTTTTACGGCGCTGGATAATTTACTCGCCGGTCTGCAAAAATCGGATTTGGTGATTTTGGCCGCCCGTCCGAGCGTCGGCAAAACCAGTTTGGCTTTGGATATGGCGCGGCAAGTGGCGGTAAAAGCAAAAGTGCCGGTCGGAATTTTCAGCTTGGAAATGAGCAAGGAACAGCTGGTTGATCGTATGTTATGCGCGGAAGCGGGCGTGGGGTTATGGAAAATGCGCACCGGCAAATTATCGGACCGCGCCGAAGATGATGATTTTTCCCGCATCGGCCACGCGATGGGAACGTTGTCCGAATCCCCGATTTACATTGACGATTCCGCGAGCTTAAACATTATGGAAATAAAAACCAAAGTGCGGCGTCTGCAACTGGAAAAAGGCTTGGGGCTGGTAATCATTGATTATCTGCAATTA
>JBAYGB010000041.1:0-7015 GCA_041666885.1 Patescibacteria group bacterium
CAGCCGCGGAATTTGTCGGCTTGCGCGCCAAGTCAATCGCCGTACCGGAACAATTATCGTTTGTTTTACTGGCATTAATATCCAATTGTTTATATAAATAAGCGGCTGATTGTCCGGGTTGATTGTTAAAAATTGATAAATCGCTGACATTAGACAAACATTGCGCGGAAGTATTGGCGTAATTTTTCATGTCTTCGCTCATGATAATATCGGCGCTCGGATAATCAATTTGCGCCAAACATTTATCTTGCCGCAAACCTAAAACGCTGAATTTAACCTCGCCAAAAATCCCATCAGTAATTTTTGCCGTTGCCGGCCGGCAATTATTATTTATTCGTTCGCTTAAACAAACAAAAGCGGCGTTGGTTCCATAATCGGCGGCGGTAGCGTTATAAAGTCCTTGACCGCAATCTTTTTCCGTCAAATCCTCAATCGTGCTGGTCGCTTCCGCCGCAGTTTGTGTTCCGTCTTGTTCTTCCGCCGCGGGCGTCGCTTGCATCTGCTCGGCAGATCCGGCGTTCTGGCTTATTTTTTGCTGGCCGCCGGAACGATAAATATACCAACCCAACAAACCGGCGCTAACGGCTAAAAGCAAACCGCCGCCGACAATAATAAGCAAGCCCACTTTTTTCGCCGGCGCCGCGGATACTCCGCCTGCGTTTCGAAATTTTTCGGGCATGGTATGAAATTCAATATTATCCAGCGGAATGGTTTCCGTTTGGACAGTATCGACAGCCGGTTGTTTGTTTTTTTTAAAAAATGAAAACATTTATTTAATTTTGTCATTCCCGCGAAGGCGGGAATCTACAATTTTAATAAACATTAGATTCCCGCTTTCGCGGGAATGACAGCAAGCTAAACTTTTAACTTTCTAATTTTATAAAATTATTATTGCGGCAATTCGTATAATTTCCCCGCTCCCGCCGGATTATAGCCGTTCTTTACCTCAGCGCCGTCAGTATAACCGTCGCCGTCGGTGTCGGTAATCAGCGGGTTTGTTTTATAAATTCTTACTTCTTCCCGATCAAATAAACCGTCGCCGTCGGTGTCGGAATTATTCGGATCGGCGCCTAACCTTTTTTCTTCACCATCAGTTAAACCGTCGCCGTCGGTGTCGGTAATTTCGTCTAAAATCATTTGCCCTTGCTGTTCTTCTTCCGCCGGAGTAGTGGTCGCGGCGTTTTCTTCCGCGGCTTGCGGGATGGCGGCGCTATTTTCATCAATAACGGCGGAAGGATTTGAAGCGCCGGTTTGATCGGTGGCGGCAGTATTCTTTCCGCTGTTAGCTTTATAATAAGCCAGGGCTATCATCCCGATTAAAACAACAACCAAAATTATAATCGCCGCTAAACCGATAAAAATATATTTACGATCCTGTTTTACCGCAACCGGTTCCGCCATGGCTATATTCCCCGCCATTGGTTCATTGCCGACCGATTGAGTAATCGCCGCCTTGGGCTGAAATTGCGGCGGTTTGGGCGCGGCATTAAAACTACCAGCCGCTTGACTGTCAGTCGCGGCGAAAATGTCTTCCGGTTCCTTTGACGGAACGGGGTTGGGTTGATTATTAAGTTGGGGGGATTGATTGTCAAACATATTATTAAATTTTCAATTTAAAAAAATGTGAAAATTGTCATTCCCGCGAAAGCGGGAATCCCTGCCTACCGGCAGGCAGGTCAAATTTATTTTAACATTATTTATTTTTAGATTCCCGCTTTCGCGGGAATGACAAAAATAAAAATCAAATTAATTGGTATATTATCTCCCAAACCACTAATACCGGCAAAATTAAATAGGCGGCGATTTCAATTATTTTTACTCCAACCCAAAACGCTAAAATCAAACTGCGCAAAACTATTTGTCCTATCCGCATTATAACACTTTTAACTGTCCCCTGCCAACCGTACTGTTCCAACAGCGGCTGATGGATATTTTTCAGCCAAACTATTATCGCGAGTGTCTCTTCCTTGCGTTTTAAAAAAAATCCCGCGTTTTTCAACCGGCGCTTCAATCCGCGGCCGTACCACCACGGCAAAAAATATAAAATATCAAAACAGAAATCAAAAATTATTTTGGGAGCGTAGAGGAAAAAACTGGAATACATAAAATAAATCAAAATATTGATTAACAACTACTTTTTTATTCTGTCATTCCCGCGAAGGCGGGAATCTCAAATTTATTTTAACATTATCTATTTTTAGATTCCCGCCTTCGCGGGAATGACAATTTTACGCAGTAAAACTACTTACATTTAAACTCCTGTGTAATGGTATAATTTGTCTCCATCACCGCGCAAACTCCGCCGGTGGCAGTGTAGGCATAAATATAAATATCGGCGGGCAATTTATCAGGGATACTGTGTTTTAAAGCCGTACCATCCAAATCACCGAATCTTTTTTCAGTTTCGTGCCAGCAAGTGCCGTCTTTGTTTGGATCATCACAGCCGACCAGTTTATTTATCGGATCGGCCGGCAAAGTAATGCCCAATTCTTTACCTAGTGTTTTTTGCCAGCTCGGCCAAACGGAAATCGTTTTTCCGGCAAGATACGAACCGGCGGCTAAATCCGGATATTTTTTATTTTTACTTTTGTAATTTTCCATTGCCGTTTTAATTATTTGCAAATCAGCCAGTCGGCGCACATCGCGCGTGATTTTCGCTTTGGCGCTGTCGCAATACATCCCGGCATCGCATTGAAAATCAGTATAACATTTTTTATCTTTGACCGCTTCCCAGTTGTTATTTTTAATCTGCATACATTGCCCGACTTGCGCGTCCGCTATAATATTAGTATTGAATATCCAGTTATCTAATAATTGCTTAAAAATATTTTGGGTGTCGCCTCCCGCGTCTTGGGTATAAGAAATTATATAAATATTGGTAAATAAATCGGTTCCGCTGACATTGCCGGCATTTACGTAAACCGTTCTGCCTTCTTGCACCGCTTCATAGCCGTCAACTTTCAACGAACTGGGCGAACCCTGCTGTTTGATATTTTTTTTGTACCAGGCAAGCGGATTAAGGTGATCATTATTCGGCATAACGCGCGCGGCGATGCCATCGTCTTTGCCGGTGTCGGTTTGGACGGAGGCGGTTTGAGCTTGCGCCAAGTCCGCATTATTATTGTAAAAAAATAAAATATAACCACTAGCGCTTACGGCCATAATTATGCCGAAAATTAATAATTTTAAATTGTGTTTTAAAACAAGCATCATAAATCAAAATTAAATAGATTATTTTATCACGCCCTTTTCTATTTTTATCACATTACTCGCCGCGCTTTCCAATTTATCCACGGCCGCCGTCACTTTAAAATAATAAGTCCGTTTCAAATCCAAGTTCTGCCAAGTGTACGTATTAACATTACCCGCGTCGCGCACTTCATGATTTTTATCTTCATCTATGCCTCGGTAAACTTTATAATTAGTAACATCGCTGTCCGTATTTTTGGTCCATTGCAATTTTACGGAATTGCCGGAGATAATGGCGGTTAAATTCGTCGGGGCTGATGATGGCGCAATTGTGCGTTTCGGCGTCACGTTAATTATATTGGAAAAATCGCTTTCTCCGTATTCATTGTAAGTAGAAACGGCAAAAGAATATGCTGTTCCATTTTGTAAATTATCAATTAATAAATAACATCCTCTACGATCACCCTCTGCGCCGCAGTTTGCTTCTGTTATGCTCAAATCTTTTATTTCTTGCCAAGCGCCACCCTGTTCCCGTTGATAAACACGATGAATTTTAGTATCAACGCCAATAATACTCCGACGATCGTCCCATATTAAAATTACCTTGCCATTATTCGGTGTTGGCACCCCCTTATTGCTAACAAATTCAAAATGCTTGTCAAACACATCCTTAACGCCATCGCCGTTGCAATCACCTGTGTTGCAGTTTATCCCAGGCAGTATCCCCGTATATACTTTCAATTTTGGCGCCTCCGGTTTTCCTGGACGAGTGAACAAAAATTCTTTCAGCGCGCCGGTCTTCTCCGAACTGCGCAAAATCGCGCCATTATCGGCAATCGCCGGCAAATCATCGTTTAAAAGCGTACTGCCTTGATCGCGGCAATAATAAAATTCAAAATTAGTGTTAAAGCAATTGCCGGTTCCAGCTTGGCAATTTTTATTGCTATCTTGAAACGGCGTCCAGTTTTCTTTATAGGCCGGCCAAGGATTATTGCATAATAATACCCAAATCCGCGCCGCGCCGCCGATTGTTTTACTAACGCTTAAACTATATTTATCGTCCTTGATATTAATAACTCCGCGCGCGTAGGTTGAACCGCGCTTGGTAGCGTCGGTATAAATTATGGCTTTATTAGGACTTGATATTGTATCTTTGCTTCTTTCTCCAACTTTTGCTACGGCATCGTTATCCGTGCTCCAGCCCCATTCCCAAGAATAAATTCCGCTGATAGAAACTATTTTTTGTTCGTTATTAGCAAGCGCGTCGGCAATGAAAATTTTATCGTTATCGGCAAAATCTTCTACTTCCGCCTGCGCTATCGTATCGTCGCCGGTTTTATTTTTATTGGTGGTAAATAAATGCGACGCGGGCGTCAGTTTTACTTTATCCGCGGCGCAGATGCCATAATTATTTTCAGCGCCTTTATCTTCCAAAGCGGTAAATTTTATTATCTGGCCAAAAAATGGTTTGCCGTTTATCTTGCAATCTTTGCCGGTAGTATCGCCGCGGCAAATAACGCCGCTCGCGCCCGACGGCAAACCGGTACTGACACCATAAATATTTTTCGCGCCTTCGTGCGCGCCGTCGGTCAAATCTTTATCGCCTTTGATTAAAACCAAATGTTCACTGCCGGCTTTTAATAATTCTTTGGGCGCGAAAGTGGCGTAGCTTTTGTTATCAAAATTATAGCCGCCGACCGTGCCCGGCACAACGCACCAGTTACTGCCGTAATCAGTTGCTAAGGCGGTTGATGCATTAAATATTTTTCCAATTAACGGCAACTTGGCTAATTCTTTTATTGTCCAATCAACCGCGCGATTTAACCAGGCAACTTTTTGCGGCGCGTTATCAGCGCCGGCTAACAATAAATATTGCCAATTTTCCGGACAAGCGGCATTTTCATATTTGGCGGCAACCAAAACATTGCCGTTGAAACTTGCGATATCCATCGGCTCATTGAAAGTAACACTCATAAGCGCGTTGCGACAAACTTCCGGAGCTGGGTCATCAGTATGCGCCGGCGTTGAACTTTCCACATACGGCCGCGGATAACAACAGGAATTTTTGCCGACGCCGTAAGTAGCTGATTTATCCGTACCGGCGGCATCGCGGCATTCATTATCGTTGTGAAAACCGCAAATCAAATAATAGTCGCTTTGCCCATGCTTAAAATAACTTGCCTCTTCGGCGGATATGGTTGTTGCTTGCACTTCCCGCTCGGCGGTTAAAATAGCCAATTTCTTTTTTTCAACCGTTCCTTTGCCAATGGCGGTGGAAATTTGCGCCGGATCAATTTTTCCGTCCGCGGGCGTAAAATCATTATTACTGATACCGGCGATTTTAACTTCCGGCGTTAAGTCTTCCGGTGTTGACCAACGCCAAGCATAGCCGGTGCCGATCAATCTTTGGCCGGAAGCGGAACATTCGTCGGCTTTACTTTTGGGAAGCGCTTCGTGGTTATTTTTTTCGTTAACCAAATAAGCGTAAGTCTTATCCGGCCGCATTTCTACCGTGTCAACCGCGCATTCCACTCCCTGGGTATTAAAATCCCAAGCGTATTTGGTCTGCGCCGCGCCTTTATCATCTGACAGCCACTTGCCCAACGAACTTTTAACGCCGCTCGCGCCGCCTTTTACAATTACTCTGTATCTTGCATTAGCATCCAAAATCTTCGCCGGCGCAAAATTAATTTCCGCCGGTATGACCTTGCTTACTTGCAAACTGCCGGATTTTATTTCTTTTTTTGTTTTGGTTGAGCAATCGGCGGGTTCGCATTTATATAATTCAATATTTTCTCCGCTACCGGTAACTACGCTATCAAAATCAACCGCGTCGCTGAATAAAATTCCCACTTCGGCGTTGCGGCAAGCAGTCGCGCAATCCGGCCACTTTTTGACTACGTAAAAATTAGTAAAGCTGATAGTCAGTTCACCCAAACCTTTCTTTTTATGAATTTGCTCAGCGGCGGTAATATGTACCGGATCGTTAGTTGCCGTTTCTTCTTTGGGAGTTACGCGCGCCAAATAACTTTTGGCTGGCTCAATAATAGCCGCGTCGGCTTTAACCGGCTTATCGGACGACCATTGCCAAGTATACGGCGCCGGATTAATCATAATACAAGCATTATCTTCGGAGTCCGGAATCGCTTGATAATTGATTGATTTTTTGTCGTGGACGGTTAATTTTGACGGCGCGACCGCGACACAGCCGATACTGCATTCCACACTGCTTTCCCGCGTTTGAAAATTCCAAACATAATCTTTTTCTAACGATAAACCGTTCACGCCCGCGGCTTTAATTCCGCCCGCGCCGCCTTTAAGCGTTACCTGATACCAAGTGTTTGGCGAAAATTCGGCCGCCGGATAAAAACTGAAATAGGTTTGGTCGGTATTGGCAATACCGACGGTAAGTCCGTCTGAAGCGGGATTGACCTTGGTGTCACATCCCGTATTTTCTCCGTTGCAGCTTTTAACTAAAATATTATTAAGCGCAATACTTGCCTCGTCCATTTTTTGATCAAAACGCGCGGTGATAATGGCATTCACACAAGCTTTGGGTTTTTTAACCGGCGTTACGCTATCATCCCAATTCGGCGTCCACGGCGACGGGCTGGGCAAATTTTGCGTAACGCATTGCCCTTCTTTTCGGTCGCATTCTTCTACGACTTTCGGCGGTTTGGGAGTTTCGCAATTACAGGTGGCGGGATTGCACCAACTTTTCGTCGTGTCCGGATTTAAGATTGGATTGGCGCAAATATCATTTTTTATTATTTGACAAGCTGGCGCCGCTAAATTTTCATCGCAAGAAACCACTTTATCTTCCGCC
>JBAYGB010000042.1:0-6800 GCA_041666885.1 Patescibacteria group bacterium
AAAAAATCATCGGCAACCGCGTCAAAGTTAAAATCGTAAAGAACAAAGTTGCGCCGCCGTTCCGCACGACTGAATTTGATATTATGTACAACGAAGGCATTTCGGTAACGGGCGATTTATTGGACATGGGCATCGCTTACGGCGTCGTCGGAAAAAGCGGCAATTCTTATTCTTTCGGCGAGGAAAAATTGGGCGTTGGCCGCGAGAACGCGAAAGTTTATTTAAAAGCCAATCCGAAATTAATGAAAGAAATCAGGAAAAGAATTTTGAGCGAAATAAAGGCGAGAGAGATAGATGAAAAATAAAAAATTAATCGCCTAAATTAAAAAAGTAGAGACGTCCCGGCAGGGCGTCTCTTTTATTTTTATATTATGGAGCCTTAAATTGACTTTTATAAAATAATTTTATATAATCAAAATATATGGAAAATAAAACATTTCAAATTAATTTAATCTCCGAAAAAGAAGGCGGCTATACGGTAACGGTGCCACAATTGCCCGGCTGTGTTAGCTATGGCGAAACAATAGAAGAAGCAAAAAAAAATATTCAGGAAGCTATCGCTTTGCATTTAGCTAATATTAAAGAACACAATAAGCGTGGTTTTATAGGTATTATTAATAGAACGGTACTCTCAACGGTTATTGAAATAAAAGAATCTTATGCCTAAACTGCCGATGTTAAAGGCGATTGAAGTGGAAAGAATATTATTAAAAGCGGGATTTATAAAATGGCGCCAAAAAGGCAGCCATTTATCTTTATATCGGGGGAAAGATAATCGCAGTTTGACTATTCCAATGCATTTTAATAAAGACGTGCCGAAAGGAACTCTGCGGGCGATTATTGACCAAGCCGGTATGACGGTGGATGAATTTTTAGATCTAAGAAAATAAAAAATATTTTTTCAGATATGAAAAAAGCGTGAAGTAAATTTTTCACGCTTTTATTTTTTTATAGATTTGGTTCACTTTGTAATATCATCTGCAACCGCCAAAGCCTCCTCTATACTGTTGTAAAAAATGACATTTGGAAAGTTGTAAGACGGTTGACAATGCGACGGAACATTACATATTAACAAATCGCCGCCGCGATCTTTTAATATTGTTTTGATATCCTCCATTGCAACCAAAGGGTCGCCTTTTGGATGGTATTCCAAATTACTCATATCAAAAACGATATATTCTGCCAGGCTTTGCGTTTGAGATAAAATCTCTCTCGCGACGGTTATTAAAAGATCAATCGCTTTGTAAGTATTTATGTCCCAATACTTGCAAATAGAGTTAAAATTTACGCTAGCCGCTTTAACTCCGTGAAAGTCTACAAATTCTATATTTTTTGTAGCCGTTGCCATCGTCGTTCTCCTTTATTCTAAAGATTATTGGCATAAATATTTTGTCAAAGATCAACATGTCATCCTACACCTTTTTTTATTTTTGTCAACCATACTGTACCGTAATAGTGATATTGACAATTATTTAGTTATGATATATAATAATAAATTGTTAATTATCGTTCATTAAAATAAAAAATAAAAATAAGGAGAAAAATCATGACTACAGTCACAGGAAATAATGAAGAAAACCAAGGTCAAAATGACGACAATCAGAAGGTACCTGATTTTGAAAATATGTCCCCGGAGATGCTTACTTATTATCTGGATGAGGCGGATGGTCCTACCAGAGAAAATATTCTCCGGATAATAAAGGATAAAGTTAAGAAAACCATTGAAGATAACGGCATAAATTGTACACCATGGACTGATGAGTATAAAGCAAAAATTTTAATGCAAAACGTTGTCACTACTGACGATATCACGTTTGCCTTTAGCGAAATATCTCGGATGGGTTTAGATCCGGCGGATTATGAGCAATATCTGCCGTCAAAAGAAGAAATTGATAACCCCCCCAGCCAGGTGTTTCTGAGTAAAGAATTACTTAAATTTTCCCTGCTTTGTCAGAATTTTATTAAGCAGAGATTTTTTAATAAGAATTATCGTTTTATCTCTTCAGACACAGCATATTATGCCATTCGGCAAGAATTAATCGAAGAGATAGGACACAAAGTAATAAGCGAGGAATTATTAAAAAAACCAACGCAACAAGAAGAATACAGTTTATTTGGTACAGTGCCGCCATTCACCAGTAGTGCAATTTTTATTTATCCTATAGAGATTACCGGCATAGCTTCTTTTGCCGAAACCGTTGCGGTCGCAAAAGTGTTGAAGGCGGATTACCTTTTACATATTCATAATGAATGGTCGGAGGAAGAAATCAAAGCGGTTGATATAGAAGGTATTAAGGTAATTACTCTGGAAAAATTTATCCAAATGGTGGTGGATAATTTTGTTATTATTGACGAAAAGGACAAACCGAGTGCCAAAAACGATTAGTTAACTTGGTTTTATTTCAAAAGCCGCATAGATAATTTCTACGCGGCTTCTTTTTTTACGTCAGCGATTTTTTAATCTAAAATCAAAAATTTTAAATCTAAAATTATAAAACTTCTTTAAGATATTTCCCCGTATAACTTTCTTTAACGCGCGCTACCTGCTCTGGTGTGCCTTGCGCGACAATCTCGCCGCCGCGCTCGCCGCCTTCGGGGCCAAGGTCAATAATATAATCAACCGATTTTATCACGTCCAAATTATGTTCAATGATTAAAACCGTGTTGCCTTTGTCCGCGAGTTTTTGCAAAATGTCTAATAATCTTTTAATATCATCAAAATGCAAACCGGTGGTCGGCTCGTCCAAAATATAAAGCGTCCGGCCGGTATCGCGGCGGGAAAGTTCGGTCGCAAGTTTTACCCGTTGGGCTTCGCCGCCCGAGAGCGTGGTCGCGGATTGGCCGAGCTTGATATAGCCCAGTCCCACCTCCTCTAAAATATTCAGCCGCTGTAAAATATTATCGGTGTTGCCCGCGGAAGTTAAATCGTTAACGGGAGCGCGGAAAAATTCCTTTGCCTCCACTGCCGTCATTTCCAACACATCGGCGATATTTTTATCCTGATAATAAATATCCAAAATGTCCTTTTGATAGCGCTTGCCGTTGCAGGCGCGGCATTTTACAAACACATCGGACAAAAATTGCATATCAATTTTGGTATAGCCGTCGCCGCCGCAAACTTCGCAGCGGCCGCCGACAACGTTAAAACTGAAATGGCTTTGGGTTAAATTTTTTAATTTCGCTTCCGGCTGCATGGCGAATAAATCGCGGATGTAGGTAAACGCGCCGGTATAAGTCGCGGGATTGGAGCGCGGCGTGCGGCCGATGGGGGATTGGTCTATCGTAATCACTTTATCAATTTGATCCAACCCTTCGATTTTTTTATGCGCGCCGACTTCTTCTTTGGCGCGGTAAAAATGCCGGCTTAACGCGCGGGACAAAATATCATTCATCAGGGTTGATTTGCCCGAACCGGAGACGCCGGTAAGGGCGATAAATTTACCCAAAGGAAAAGAGATATTAATATTTTTTAAATTATTTTGGCTCGCGCCGATGATTTTTAAAAATTGGCCGTTGCCCGCTCGGCGTTTGGGCGCGGCGCAGACGCTTTTTTTATGCGCCAAATATTGGCCGGTCAGAGAACGGGCGTTTTTAATAATCTCGGCCGGCGCGCCGCTCGCGATTATTTGGCCGCCGAAACTGCCCGCGCCCGGACCGACATCAATCAAGTAATCGGCCGCGAGCATCATTGATTCGTCGTGCTCCACGACAATCACGGTATTTTCCGCGTCGCGCAGAGCTTTGAGCGTGCCGATTAATTTTTGCATGTCTTTTTGGTGCAGGCCGATTGAAGGTTCGTCCAAAATATAAGTGACGTTAACCAAGTTGGAAGATAATTGCGTCGCGAGTTTTACCCGCTGGGCTTCGCCGCCGGACAAGGTCGCCATCGGCCGGTCAAGCGCGATATAACCCAAACCGGCTTGCAGGAGCGCGTTTAATTTTAATTTTATTTCACGGACAATCGGCTCGGCGATTTTACGCTCGCCGTTGGCTAATTTTTTTACAATCGCGTCCAGCGCCGGCAAAGCGTTGTTAATGGTGACCATGCTTAATTCGGCGATATTTTTATCCGCGACCGTTACGGCCAAAAATTCCGGCCGCAGTCGTTTACCGCCGCACGCCGGGCAAGTGGAAGTGCGCATATACTGCTCCAAGTCTTGCCGGATAGAAAGCGAATCGGTTGTTTGATAACGGTCTTCCAAAATGGCAATCACGCCGGTAAAATTTTTAACGCCGTAAAGAACGGCGTCCAGTTGTTTTTTGTTTAAATCTTTGATCGGCGTGTCCAAAGAAAAATTCAGCGCGCGCGCGTTCTCGCCCAACGTTTTTAACAGGCCGGCATATTGGCTGTTATTTTTCGGCCAAGGGCGGATGGCGCCTTCGCTCACGCTTAATTTGGAATTAAAAATCATTTCCGGATCAAGGTGCAGAGCGGCGCCCAAGCCTTTGCAAACCGGACAAGCGCCGCGCGGCGAATTAAACGAAAAATCTTTCGGTTCCAGTTCTTCCAACGTATAGTTTGAACCAACACAGCTCCAAATCGTGGAATAGTTTTTTATTTTTCCGTCCGCGCTGATAACGCTTATTATGCCGTTGCTCAAATCCAAACCTTTTTTTACCGCTCGTTGCAGCTCGCGTTTGTCGCTAAATTGCGTATGAGCGATAATGATTTCCAAAACGTGCGGCAAGTCGTCAAATTTTATCTCCCGTTCCGTTAAATTTATTATCTCGCCGTCCAGGCGCACTTGCGCGTAGCCCGCTTTTATCAGCCGCTGGATTATTTTTTTATCCGTTATTTCTTGCCCGCGAATAAGCGGCGACAAAACGGCAGCAGTTTGCTTTTGGCAATTTTGCCAAATCTCACGGGTGATGCCGTCAATACTTTGCCGATTCATCGCGGCTCCCGTGTCCGGACAATGCGGTATGCCGATGCGGGCGAACAGCAAGCGCAACAGATCATAAACTTCCGTCGCGGTGCCAACGGTTGAACGCGGATTATTATTGTTTATTTTTTGGTCAATGGCAATCGTCGGCGTCAAGCCGGTGATTGAATCCACATCCGGCTTGTCCATTAAATCAACATATTGGCGCGCGTACGAACTTAAACTTTCCATGTAGCGGCGCTGGCCTTCGGCATAAATCGTATCAAACGCCAAAGACGATTTGCCCGAACCGGACAGGCCGGTTACGACCACGAGTTTATGCCGCGGAATATCCAAACTGACATTTTTCAAATTATTGGTGCGGGCGCCTTTAATGGAAATGTTTTTTGGTTGCATAGAGTAAAAAAGTGGATTTATAACGTTGCTTATTTTTTATAGGGACGGGTAACGAGTAATAAGTAACGAGCCTGATATTTTTTCTCGTTACTCGTTACTCATGTCTCGTTGCCATATTAATGGTTCGCGAAAAATATAGATGCGCAGGAATTGGTTGAACTTTAAACTTTGTTTATCATACACACTATCTCGGATTTTAGCAAGAGTCGCGGCAAACGCGCCCGCTTGCTTTTTTTTGAGAAACAAGTTATGCTATATTTTGAATTAAAAAAATAATCCATAAATAATCTATGAAAACTTTATTCAAAAATTTCGCGGTTTTTTTCGTTATCTTTTTAGTCATTACCAGCCTGTTTTACGGCTTAAACGGCGCTAATGTGGAGCAAGAACAAGTCGGCATGCAAAAACTCGTAGCGGAAATAAATAATGAAGAAGTGGAAAGCATCGCGGTTGAAGGCGACAATTTGCAAATAAAATTAAAAAGCGGCGCGGCCCAGACGGTAAAAAAAGAAACGAGCGAGTCGTTATCAACACTGTTGAAAAATTTTTCCGTCTCGCCGGAAAAAATGGCCAAAGTTGAGATGACCGTCAAAGATGAAAGCGGTTTGGAATTTTGGGCGTCAATGCTTTTGCCGATAGTTTTGCCGCTACTTTTGATCGGTGTATTTATTTATTTTATGGTGCGCCAAATCCAAGGCGCGAACGGGAGAGCGATGATGTTTGGGCAATCACAGGCGCGGGAAGTCAACAATCAAAATCAAGATAAAAAAAAGAAAGTCACTTTTAAAGACGTCGCCGGCGTTAAAGAGGCGAAAGAGGAATTAAAAGAAGTGGTGGAATTTTTAACCAGCCCCAAAAAATTTTTGGAGCTGGGCGCGAATATTCCCAAAGGCGTACTGCTCGTCGGCGCGCCCGGCACCGGAAAAACATTGCTCGCCAAAGCGGTCGCCGGCGAAGCCAATGTGCCGTTTTTTCACATGTCCGGTTCGGAGTTTGTGGAAATGTTTGTCGGCGTCGGCGCGTCGCGCGTGCGCGATTTGTTTAAACGGGCGAAAAAAAGCGCGCCCTGCATCGTGTTTATTGATGAAATTGACGCCGTCGGCCGCCAGCGCGGTTCGGGCTTGGGCGGTTCGCATGACGAGCGCGAGCAAACCTTAAACCAAATTTTGGTGGAGATGGACGGCTTTGAACCGAACGCCAACGTAATCGTACTTGCGGCGACCAACCGGCCGGACGTTTTGGATCCGGCGCTGTTGCGTCCCGGGCGCTTTGACCGGCGCGTCGTTTTGGACGAGCCGGACATTAACGACCGCACGGAAATTTTAAAAGTCCATTCGCGCCAAAAACCGTTAGCTAAAGACGTGAGTTTACGGCGCATTGCCGAACGCACCCCGGGATTTTCCGGCGCGGATTTGGCAAATTTGTTAAACGAAGCGGCCATACTCGCCGCGCGCGGCAATAAACGGCTGATTGAAATGCCGGAACTGTTTTCCAGCATTGAAAAAGTAATGCTGGGACCGG